>JBKHES010000004.1:0-52841 GCA_046540695.1 Desulfobacterales bacterium | reverse complement strand
TTATAATGTCAATGATTTTGAAAATCACCATGCTGGTGGCCGCGGCCATGGGGACAGTCAGCACCCAGTATAGCATGATCCTGAATATAACTCCAAAATTAACAGCCTCCAGCCCCCTTGCAAGCCCCACTCCCATGACTCCGCCCACAGCAGCGTGAGTGGTCGACACAGGAAGACCCATTTTCGAGGCCATCAAAACAGTTGTAGCTGCAGCAAAATCCACAGAAAAGCCCCGGGTATTGCTGAGAGTGGTGATCCTTTCGCCCACCGTCTCGATAACCCTGGCGCCTCCCATGGCAATTCCCGCGGCAATTCCAACTCCGCCGAAAAGCAGCAGCACAAAAGGTACCGGAACCTGTGTGCCGGCCTCACCTGTCTTGACCAGAAAATAAATCAAAGCCAGGGGGCCGATTGCGTTTGCAACGTCGTTTGCTCCCTGAGCCAGGGCAACGTAACAGGAAGTCCCGATCTGGATGCGGCGGAAGACCCCTTCGGCCCCTTCCTCTCCTGTGCGCACGTTTTTAAAAACCATAAGGGCCTTTTTCCCCGCAAACCCGAGCAAGCAAGCCAGCACCAGAGATAGCAAAAGCACGACAGGAGTGCTCAGGTCAAGCTGCTTGCCCATGGGTGTCTTAAACACAAAGGACATGACGATTACAAAAACCGCCAGGCCTATAAACAATGGCGCCATCCTGAATGATACGGCCACCGGGTCCGGCCTGGACAGAACCACCCTTACTATGAACTTGAACATGATAAAGGAAATCGCCATTGCAAATACAGGAGAGATCACCCAGCTTGAAATAACAGCAATCAGGCCTGTCCAGTTGATAACCGAAAACCCGCCGGAGACTATGCCAAACCCTATCATGGAACCCACGATGGAGTGGGTGGTGGAAACAGGCAGTGACTTCCAGGTGGCAAAGGAAACCCACAGGGCAGCTGCAAGCAGGGCGGACAAGGCGCCGGCAAGGGCAACCTGCGGATCTTCCAGTACCTGGGGGGAAACTATACCCTTGCGGATCGTATCAGTGACGTGGGAGCCTATAAAAGCAGCCCCCACGATGTTTAAAATGCCTGCTATAAATATGGCCTGACGCAGAGTTATGGCCCTGGAGCCAACCGCCGAGGCCATGGAATTGGCAACATCGTTTGCCCCTATGTTCCAGGCCATGTAAAAGCCTATGGTAAACCCGGCAATCAGAATTAAATATTCCATGGAAAACATCTACCTGTTGTTGTCAGAATTCGGTGCGGCAAGAACAAAAACCGGCAAATACCAATTGATGGCTCAATACCACAGTGTCCCCCAGGGTTCAACCTGAAATATTGCCTGAAATATTGCCGGAATGAATCTTCGGGTTGACGGCCTGAAAAGTCGATATTATAAGTTATAATTTCGTTCCATTTATTGGGCCGGCCCAGGCGGTCACAAATTTTAGACAATAAAACAAACGGATACTGCCCTTGAAACCAAAATTTCTGCCTTTAATGAAAATCCTGATCATTTCTGCTGCCTTTATCCCGGCTGTATGCCTTTTGAGCAGCGGTGTCTGCCCTGCAAAACAGCAAAGTGATGCAGAAAAACAACAGCGGCATAACGGTGAGGCTCCTCTGTGGCCCCACGAACAAAGCGATCTTGACCCTGACCCGGATGCCGTCTTCGGCTCCCTGGAAAATGGGTTCAGATACGTAATAATTCAAAACAAAAAACCTGAAAACAGGGTCAGGATGCACCTGGTCACAGACGCCGGGTCTTTTCACGAAAAAAACAACCAGCGCGGCATGGCTCATTTCCTTGAACACATGCTGTTTTCCGGCACTGAAAATTTCCCCCCGGGCGAACTTATAAAGTACTTCCAGCGCATAGGCATGGACTTCGGCCCTGATGTAAACGGCCGCACCGGTTTTTACGAGACGGTCTACGACCTTGATCTTCCGCAGGGGGACAAGGACTCCCTTGAGGAAGCCATGCTTGTAATGCATGACTTTGCAGCCAGCGCCCTTCTTGAGCAGGAAGAGGTGGTAAAGGAACGCTCCGTGATACTGGCGGAAAAAAGAACACGTGATTCGCCTGATTACAGGACATTTAAAAAAACACTGAAATTCGAGCTGCCCGAAGCCAGGATATCTAAAAGGATGCCCATAGGAACGAAAGAGGTGATAAGAAACACGGACAGCGAGGACTTGAAAGCCTTTTATGACACCTGGTACAGGCCTGAAAGGCTGACCCTTGTCATGGCAGGGGATTTTGACATGCAGACAGCGGAAAATCTCATTGAAAACCGTTTCTCCGGGCTCCGCGAAAGGGCTGAGCAAAAGGCTGAGCCGGGCTTCGGCAGCGTTGATCATGAAGGGGTAAAACCTTTTTATCATCATGAATCAGAAGCAGGCGGAACCAGGGTTGCAATCGAGACAGTGGAAAAACAGCCCATACCAGAAGACAGCAGCAGCTACAGGAAAAAGCGGCTCTACGCTGATATGGCGGGGAAAATAGTGCAAAACCGCCTGAATTCCATGCTCGATGAACCCGGAACCCCTTTTACTGATGCGCGGATTTCATCCGGCCATTACCTGAGGTTTGTCAAATCCTCGGAGATTGCTGCAGACTGCGATCCGGGGGACTGGGAGGCCGCATTTTCCGCCATTGAAAAAAGCCTTCGCAAAGCTCTTGAACACGGTTTTACAGAATCCGAAGTCAGGCGGGTGAAAAAGGAATACACCACAAGACTGCAACAGGAGGCAAAAAAGGCAGGCACGCGTGAAAGCGGCGACATATCAAGAGAGATCATTAAAACACTTAACAAGGACAGGGTCTTTCAGTCTCCGCAGCAGCAGCTGGAACTCCTGCAGCCTGCCGTGGATGCAGCCACCCCCGGGGACCTTCATAAAGCTTTTAAAAAAGAATGGTCACCGGATCACAGGCTGCTGCTGGTGACAGGAACCGCGGATCTGTCAGGCACAAAACGAAGCCCGGAGAAAAAAATCAGGGACGCATACGCACAAAGCCGGAAACAAACCGTTGAAAAACCGGAAGAAGGCAGCCTGGTTGAATTTCCATATCTTCTGCCACCCGCGGGGAAGGCAGGCATTCTGGCCAGGGAGGATATGGACGACCTGGGGGTCACCAGGGTTGTTTTTGAAAACGGAGTCACCCTTTTTCTTAAAAAAACGGATTTTAAAGACAATGAGCTGCTGGCTGCCGTCAGCTTCGGAAACGGGGAGTCCGCCGAGCCGGAAGACAACCCGGCGCTGGCGGAAATGACAAGCGAGGTGATCAATTTAAGCGGCCTTGGACAGCTCGGCCGCGAAGAACTCAAACAGGCGCTTTCAGGAAAAGACACCAGCGTTTCATTCGACGTGGAGGAGGACAAGTTCGTTTTATCCGCAAGTTCAGTGCCTGAAGAAACCCGGCTTATGTTTGAGCTGCTCTACGCACAGATAAAGGACCCGGCATTTCGTGAGGCGGCAAGGAACCGCGCGGTAAACAGGTTTAAACAGAGCTATTCCTCCCTTTCCCATTCCGTGCAGGGGGCGCTGGAACTCGAGGGCATGCGGTTTCTTGCAGGCGGAGACGCCCGTTTCGGCCTTCCTCCGCTTGAAAACATAAAAAACACGGATATAGAGGCAATAAAGGACTGGGTAAAACCCGAGCTTGAAAACGCGCCCATGGAACTCGCGGTGGTGGGAGACATGGACAAAGAAAAAGTCATAGAACAAGCAGCCCGTTTTATTGGAAGTCTTCCTGAAAGAAGAGGAAAAGCAAGGCCGAAAGACATAAGACCCCCGGATTTTCCCCAAGGAGAGAAACTGGAGATATCCGTGCCCACCAAAATTTCCAAGGCGCTGCTGGTGACGGCCTACCCCACCACTGACACATGGGACATTAAAGAAACAAGGCGCCTTTCAGTTCTGTCCAGGATCCTGTCAGACCGGATGCGCCTAAAGATAAGGGAGGAAATGGGATCGTCCTATGCACAGTCTGCCTCCCACAGGCCCAGCAGGGCGTATCCCGGCTACGGCATACTTGCGGGATACACCATACTCGATCCCGGGGAAATGAATTCCGTGCAAGAAGCATTCAGAGAAATAGCCGCGGATGTGCATGAAAACGGAACCGATGAAGACGAATTAAAAAGGGCCCTGGAGCCGACCCTTACAGGCATACGTGAGCAGCTCAAAACAAACGAATACTGGCTCGACACCGTGCTTAAGGGCGCAGCCCGCCATCCGGTCCAGCTTGACTGGAGCCGCAGCATAAAAAGCGATTACAAAAAAATCACACCCGGGGATGTCGAGCGCATGGCTGAAAAATATCTTGTAAATGAAAAATCCGCAATCATAAGGATCCGGCCCGAATCCAAAGAGCGGAAACAAAAAGAAAACCGGAACGGAAACGAAAGCTGATGAAAGCAGAAACAATTGAGTTTACAACATACGGCGGCTCCGTTGCAGAGATACTCGACCGGATTTTTGCAGGCAGCGTCATAAAAGACCAGAAGCGGATACTGATAAAACCCAACCTCGTCACTGCATCCCCGCATCCTGTAACAACTTCGCCCGTGTGCTGCGGGGCGGTCATCGACTACATCCGTTTATGCTCGCCGGATGCGGACATAGCAATAGCAGAAGGCACCGGGGACCCTGCCTACAAGGGAATGCAGATATTTGAAGCCCTGGGATACACAGAGCTGGCAGAGCAAAAACAGGTAAGGCTTACAGACCTTAACGACCAGCCTGTTGTGAAGCTTGAAAATCCTGACTGCAGAAGGTTCCCGGAATTCTACATGCCGGAAATCGCATTGTCCTCGTTTATAATCTCCGTGCCGGTGCTCAAGGTCCATACCCTGTCGGGATTCACAGGCACAATGAAAAACATGATGGGCTTTGCCCCGCCATCCCATTACTCGGGGGGCGGATGGAACAAGGCAGCCTTCCACAGGGACCTGCAGAATGCAATTTACGATCTTAACCTGTACAGGAGCGCCGACCTTACCCTTGTTGATGCAGTTGTCGGAATGGCAGAATCCCACCTGGGAGGCAGAAAATGCAACCCGCCTGTGGGCAGGCTCGTGGCGGGATACGACCCTGTGGCAGTAGACAGGGCATCAGCAGGGCTGCTGGGACTGGACTGGGAAAAAATCGGGCACCTGTGTTAATTTCAGGCAAACCCTGATTGCCCCGGCCCAGGCCCGGTCTTTTTCATCCCGGCCCGGGGTCAACCGCGGGCGGGGCTTTTTTCAGGCTGCAGCATCACTGCTCAGTTAGGCCAAAAATTTCACACAGGCAATAACCGCATCCTGCCTCTTCTGTCTTACTTCTTCTTGCCTGCCGGCACATGATCTGATATGGGAGGGAAAATTTAATTAAACACAAAAATCCGGAGTCAAGGAACACATATGAAAACCAGAAACACCGACGAGTCCCCAGCAGACCGCATATGGAGGTTTTTCGCCTCGGTACGGCTGTCTGTGGTCCTCTTGCTGACACTTGCGGCAACATCAATAATAGGAACGCTCATTCCCCAAAACGCCGATCCTGCAAGCTATGAAAAAAAATTCGGCCAGCCCCTTTATACAATATTCGAGGCCCTGAACCTGTTTGACATGTACCGCTCCTGGTGGTTCAGGCTGCTTTTGTGCCTGCTCATAGCAAATCTTGTGGTCTGCTCCGTAAGACGGCTCAAATCCACCTGGAAAACAATATTTCCCAAAAAACCCACCTACCAGCCAGACCGGTTCCGCAGGTCTTCCGGCCGGATTCAGTGGCAGGTGCAAAACGCGCAGCCGGGGGATCTCAAGCAGACCGTGGAGCCCTTTATCCGCAGCAAACTTGCCAATGTTTCCGTGAAAAACCCGGAATCGAAGGGAAGCGTGCTGATATTCGGGGAAAAGGGCCGATGGACGCGGCTGGGCGTGTATTCGGTTCATTTCAGCGTCCTGCTGTTGATGACAGGAGCCTTGATCGGCTCTATTTTCGGATATGAAGGGCAAATGAATGTACCTGAGGGTGAAGCCCGCAAGCAGTTTTCACTTACAAACACAAATCAATCGAACGAACTCGATTTTGAAATCAGGTGCGACGAATTCGAGGTCTCCCATTATCCATCCGGCAGGCCCAAAGATTACAGGTCGGAAATCGCCATAATAGAAAACGGGGAGGTTGTAAGGCGACACGAGCTGCGGGTAAATGATCCTCTCACACACAGGGGCGTTACAATGTATCAGTCCACTTACGGCAAAACGCCCGGAGAGCAGGTCACTGTTGTTTTAACAAAAAGCGATACAGACGAGCAGTATGAAAAAACGACTTCAATGGGCGAAACCATTGAAATGCCCGACGGCAAAAGCGAGCTCACCATAGAGGACTATTCCGACAGTTTCGCCTTCAGGGGGCATAACATAGGCCCTGCCTTTCTGGCCCGGCTGATTCCGGAATCCGGCAGGGCCACGCCGGTGCTGCTGCCTGTGGAACACCCCAGCTTTGACAAAATGCGCAGGGGAGATTACCAGATTTCAGTCAAGGACGCGGACTTCCGGCACTACACCGGCCTGCAGATCAAACAGGATCCCGGGGTGCCGGTTGTTTACGCCGGATTTCTCATAATGATAATAGGCTGCTACATAACATTTTTCATGTCTCACAGGAAAATGTGCGTGGAGCTTCAGCCGGAAGAAAGCGGCACCCTCGTCTCGGTGGCGGGAATCTCGACCCGCAACCGCCTGGGGACAAAAAACGAGGTAAAAAAGCTTTCAAGAAAGATTGAAAACCTGACATCGCAGAGCTGAAGTACAAAAAAAGCAAATAAAACACAAATATAAGCAGGACAGGTTATGCCAAACAGTGAAATCATAATATCCGTTACAACCTTTATTTACGGCCTGGCACTTGTATTCTACATAGCAGGCTGGATTTTCAAGAAAGAAACCCCCGGCAGGCTGGGAACAGCAGCAATGATAGCCGCAGGCGCCGGAAACGCGGCCGGTTTTTTCCTCAGGTGGGCAGAGACCTACGACATGGGATACAGCTATGTTCCCCTGTCGAACCTCTATGAATCCCTGGTGTTTTTTTCCCTGTGCATCGCAGTTATTTATCTGTTCATTGAATTTAAATACAAGGTGCGAACAATAGGAATTTTTGCCTCTCTATGCGCCTTTCTTTCAGTGGCATATGCCTCGCTTCCCTCTGTGGAAAGCGGAATACAGCCCCTGATACCTGCCCTGCAGAGCAACTGGCTGATTGCCCACGTAATTACCTGCTTTATAGGATACGCCGCATTTGCAATCGCCTGCGGCATCAGCATAATGTATCTGGGTAAATCGGCGTCCGCGGATCCTGATACCGGCACAGCAGGCAGGATACCGGACACCGAAATACTTGATGACCTGACTCACCAGATGGTGACCTTCGGTTTTCTGTTTTTGTCCATCGGTATAATAACCGGGGCCATATGGGCGGAACAGGCGTGGGGGAGATACTGGGGATGGGATCCAAAGGAGACCTGGTCGCTTGTTACCTGGCTGGTCTATGCCACCCTGCTTCATGCCAGGTTCATGAGGGGCTGGAAAGGCAAAAGAATAGCAGTGCTTTCCTGCGTGGGCTTTGCAGCCGTGCTGTTTACCTATTTCGGGGTCAACCTGCTGCCGGGCCTGCACAGCTATCTATAAAACAGGCATGGGGACGCCCTCTTATTTAGTTCTTTATTGACAATTTTTGCGAAAGCCGGTATTGAAGTTTCTTTGGAAGTTGTCCTGGGGGAGGATTTGGATATCGGCTGGAAAAGCACTGGTGCGGATCCAAAAACAAACGTTGAACCACAAAAAGTTTTAACGGAGTACCCATGAGCAAACATGACAACCAAACGGCCCCTGCCGAAACGCGGGCCTCCGGCTGGGTAATTTTCGTTTTCTTCCTTATCGGGCTCGTTGCAAGCATGCTCTCCGGATGGATCGCCTTTCCCAACCTGCTTTACTCCACTAAAGAACAACCTATAGATTTCAGCCACCAGGTCCATAAAGAAGAGGTGGGTGACTGCGACTCCTGTCATTACTTCAGGGACGACGGCAGTTTCTCGGGTGCTCCGGGCTTAGATGAATGCAGCGACTGCCATTCCTACCAGATGAGCGACGACCCTGACGAGGAAAAATTCGTAAATGAATATGTGCAGGAAGACAAGGAAGTCCCCTGGCACATATACGCAGAGCAGCCCAACAACGTATTTTTCTCCCATGCAGCTCACGTAAAGGGCGCTGGGATGCAGTGCAGCACCTGCCACGGAGATATAGGCGAGTCGGATTCCCTGCGCGAATACCAGGAAAACCGGATTTCAGGATACAGCAGAGACATATGGGGCAAAAGCATGCTCCGGCTCGGCGAGGCCGAGCACGGCCGCCGGCAAAAAATGAATGACTGCGCACAATGCCACCTTGAGGAGACCGGCAGCAAGGGAGAATGCTTCCAGTGCCATAAATGATTCAGGGTAATTAAAGCTTCATGAAAATCATCATGCGGATATATGAACAAGGGGTAAATTCATGAAAATCGATCGCAGATGTTTCTTGTCACTTGTAATCGGAGGAGCGGTAGGCACGACCCTTACACCGGTGCCCTGGAAACTTACCGACGACATTGCAATCTGGTCTCAGAACTGGCCCTGGACGCCGGTGCCCGAAGACGGACCGAGCAAGTACGAAAACACGGTTTGCGCCATGTGCCAGGGCGGATGCGGAATCACCGTCCGCAAAATAAAGGAGCGCGCCGTAAAAATAGAGGGGATGTCCGAACACCCGGTCAACAATGGCAGCGTGTGCCCCATGGGAATATCCTCCCTACAGTACCTCTACGGGCCTTCCAGAGTCAAGGCGCCCATGAAGCGCACCGGCAAAAGAGGCGAAGGTAAATGGGAAAAGATTTCCTGGGACGATGCCATCGCCGAGGTTTCAGGCAAGCTCGAGGAACTCAGGAAGCAGGGAGAGCCCCACAAGCTGGCATGCACAGCAGAATCTGACCGCAATACCGTGGGCTACCTGTTTGACCGTTTCCTTGCGGCCTATGGGTCGCCCAATTTCATCCGCACACCGTCGAGCGAAGATGCCAACGAGCTTGCCCTTTATTTCGCCCAGGGCAGAAACGCTACAGTGGGCTGGGATATTGAGAATGCAGACTTTATCCTCAGCTTCGGCGTACCCCTCATGGACAGCCCGGATTCAGCAGGCAGAATGTTTTCCGCATATTCCGCGCTTGATGAAAAAGCCGAGCTGGTACAGGTAGAGCCCCGCCTGTCTGATACCGCTGCGAAGTCGAAACGATGGATTCCTGCCAAACCCGGCACAGAAGGGGTACTGGCGCTGGGACTTGCCCATGTCATAGTAAAAGACAAATTGTATGACACTGATTTTATTGAAAACTACTCTTCGGGATTCGAGGACTCCGAGGATGAAGACGGCAACACCCGGAAGGGATTCAAATCCCTGCTCGACGATTATTCCCCGTCCTCGGTTGCCGAGGCAACAGGCATAGACAAGGGCAAGATAACTACCCTGGCCCGGGATTTCGCAGGCGCAGGAAGGCCCCTGGCCATCTGCGGCAGACCCACAGTGCAGGGAAGCGTTGACGAAGCCCTTGCAATTCACGCGTTAAATGCGCTGGTGGGCAACATAAACAAAAAAGGCGGAATGGTAGCAATTCCGGAGCCTGATTACCTGGGCTGGTCCGAGATGGAAAGAGACGAAACCGCCTCAAAGGGCAGGCAGCAGCCGCGAATCGACGGTGCAGGAACAGACAGATTCCCCAATGCAAGACATCTTCTCCACAGGCTGCCTGAAGAAATCAACAATGGCGGAGATAAAGCCCCTATACAGATACTTCTGGTTGCCGGGGGCAACCCGCTATACACTATCCCGGACACCGAGGCTGCAAAAAAGGCATTTGACAAGATTCCTTTCATAGTAAGCTTTTCACCCTTCATGGATGAAACCGCGGAGTACGCCGACCTTGTTCTGCCCAACCATCATTTTCTGGAACGCTATGAAGACGTCCCCACGCCGCACGGTTATGCAAAACCGGTGACAGGCATGGCCAGGCCGGTGCTGGAGCCGCAGCATGACACAATGCATACAGGGGATGCAGTCATACGCATCGCCAAAAACATGGAGGAATTCATCAGGGAAGCATTCCCCTGGGACGACTACCGGGACTTTTTGGAACAGACCTTTTCTGACCAGTGGGATACCCTTGAAAAGGAAGGCTTTACTGTCAAAGAGGACTTTTCGGCGCCGGACTGGGAAGAGGCATTTGACACACCCTCGGAAAAATACGAATTTTACCCCACTGCCAGACAGATGCCGCCTGACAGCGAAAAAGACCCCCTGCCTGAGTGCAGCCCCGTTGAACTCCCCGGGGATTCCGAGGAACTTCCGTTATTATTCGTGCCGTATGTTTCCATGCGGATTGCCGGACAGGCGCTCGCAAATACGCCTTTCATGACAAAGACAGTTGACGACACGGTAATAAAGAAGGGCGAAGTTTCCGTGGAAATTAACCCCGAAACTGCAAAAGAAAACGGTTTATCCCAGGGCGATGCCGCCGTGCTGAAGACGCCGTCGGCAGAGGCCAGGGTGCGGATCAACCTGTTTGAAGGCATAATGCCGGGCTTGGTGGCAATGCCTGCGGGACTGGGACACACCGCCTTCAACGACTACATTTCCGGGAAAGGGGAAAATGCATACGCACTGCTTCAGGCTGTTTCCGATCCAGCCTCGGGTTTAAACACAGGATGGGGCAGCCGGGCATCGCTGTCCAGGGCGTAAACACAGCAGTCATCTTTGACAAGTAACCCGATAAAGAGGTTTTCGATGGCAAAAAAAGCACAACACACAGCTACCAAAAGATACGGTATGGTCATTGATCTTGACAAATGCACGGGATGCGGCGCCTGCATGGTGGCCTGCTACTCTGAGAACAACGTGCCGTTCAGAGAAGACGAATCCGACAAGATGCTCAGCCTTAACTGGATTCAGGTCTTCAAGGTGGACAATGGAAAACCCTTCCCGGACACAGAGGTCTGCTATATACCCAAGCCCTGCATGCAGTGCGACGGCGACCACGTGGGACATCCGCCGTGTGTTTCAGTTTGCCCCGCAGTTGCAACGGATTACGATCAGCCCACCGGCATTGTAAGCCAGATTTCCCCGCGTTGTTTCGGCTGCCGCTACTGCATGGCTGCATGCCCCTATCACGCCCGGCAGTTCAACTGGTGGGATCCGGTCTGGCCCGCAGAGATGGAGCAATACCTGAATCCCGACGTTTCCGTGCGCATGCGCGGTGTGATTGAAAAATGCTCCTTTTGTTACCACCGCTACCAGAAGGCAAGAGACAAAGCCTATATGGAAGGCAGAGACGAAATCCCGGAAGACGAATACCAGACCGCCTGCGCACAGGCATGCCCGGTCAACGCCATAACCTTCGGTGACCTTCTCAATTCCGATCACGAAGTTCACAAGCTGAGCAAGGACAAAAACGCCTTCCGCCTGCTTGAGCGATTAAACACCAATCCAAAGGTCTATTATACGACAACAAAGGACTGGGTCAGGCGTATAACTGACAATTATCTGGAAAATGAATCACCGGGCGACGTGCAAAAAGCCAGGAAAGCGCAGAAAGCATCACATTAAATCATATTCAAACGCCAAGGAGTTAACTGATTATGACGACACCGGCAATTCCCGAGGGTGTGGAAAGATGCTCCACCAGAAAATTTACACTTGGTCTGGCGGTGGCCGGCGCAGTGCTGCTTTGGGGCGTCTATGCCATGTTTTTGATCTGGTACAAGGGCCTGAATCAAACGGGCATGAACGACGCCTACGGATTCGCCCTCTGGATATGGGCAGACCTTGCAATTATCGCGCTGGGAGGCGGAGCCTTTTTTTCAGGATTTCTTACCTACATAATAGGTAGAAAGGAACTTTCAAGCATAATCAACTACGCAGTGATAATCGGGTTTATCTGCTACAGTTCCGCCTTGCTGATACTCGCCCTTGATATCGGCCAGCCCCTGAGGGGATGGTTCATATTCTGGCACGCAAACGTACACTCCATGCTCACGGAGGTGGCTTTCTGCCTGTCATGCTATTTTGCAGTGCTCACAATTGAATTTATCCCGAATATACTGGAAAACCCGAAGTTAAACCGGATCCCTTTTCTCCACCATCTCAGCCACAACATGCATGAGGTAATGGCTGTGTTTGCGGCAACAGGGGTATTTCTGTCATTTTTCCATCAGGGCTCGCTGGGCGGCGTATCCGGAGTTCTCTACGGACGCCCCTTTGCCTTCAGGGAAGGACTGCTTATATGGCCCTGGACATTTTTTCTGTTCACCTGGTCAGCAGCAGCGGTGGGGCCGTGCTTTACCGTCCTGGTAACCTGGCTTACAGAAAAAATAACCAACAAGAAACTCGTCAAGCAGGAGATCTTTCAGCTGCTCGGAAAGATATCCGGGTGGATGCTTCTTACATACATGATCGCCAAGCTGGCAGACACCTTTTACTGGGCCCTGGTCACTGCGCCTTCAAAAGGCTTCACACTCATGGATTTTTATACAGACAACCCGGTATACGGCATCTGGATACTCATAGCCGAACTCGTGGTATGCGGCCTGGTACCGGCGATTATCCTGATTACCCGCAAGGGCCGGGAAAACAACTTTCTGATGGCAGGCGCCATGATACTTGCCGTTATTGGAATCTGCATAAACCGGTGGGTCATGATTCTTCAGGTTATGGCGGCACCGCTGCTGCCTTTCGAGGACTGGTACATGTATATGCCCACATGGCAGGAAGTGGCAACCACCATACTGCCGGTGGCCTACGGAGCAATACTGATCATGCTTGCGCACAGATATCTGCCGATATTTCCGCAGGAAAAAGAACTCAACCCCGGCAATTAGTTAATGCCGCGTAAAGGAGGGAGACTGATATGTTTCCGTTTGCATTTGAATGGGCGTGGGACATCGGCCATCTTGTCTTCATGGGGGCGCTTTGGTTTGCACTTAGCGTAATAGGGATGGGGCTTACCTACTGCATTTTAAAGACCCTTTATGACACTGCCACAAAAAAAGGCGGAGACGAGGGGCACCACTAGTTTCTGATTATACCGAGCAATCAAGCAACCCGGAGACTTCATAACAAGACATATTTAAAGCGCCGCACTCCGCCCCTGTAATGGAGTACGGCGCTTTTTTTAATCACTACACCCGATATCCTGCAGATCAATCTATACAAATCATAAATTCAACAGGTGATTCAGATTGGATGCCATTCTTATAAAAGGCGGGACTCCTCTAAACGGAGAAGTCCGCGTAAGCGGCGCAAAAAACGCTGCTCTGCCCATGCTTGCGGCTTCCCTTCTGGTGGGGGGGAAATTCAGATACGAAAACGTCCCTGACTTAAAAGACATTGAAAGCATCCTGGAGCTGATGTCGGTTATGGGAGTCGAGGTCCACAGGCAGGGACGCACAGTAATGGTTGATACAAGCAACCTGGACAATTTTGAGGCCCCTTATGAACATGTACGCAAGATGCGTGCATCGGTTCTTGTGCTTGGCCCTCTTCTCTCCCGGCTCAAGCGGGCCAGGGTATCGCTTCCCGGCGGCTGCGCCATCGGCGCCCGGCCCATCAACATGCACCTGGAAGGGCTGACCAGCCTCGGGGCCAGAATCACCCTGGAACACGGCTATGTGGAGGCACAGGCCTCAGAGCTGACAGGCGATGAGATTTTTTTTGACGTGCCCACTGTCACAGGCACGGAAAACCTGATGATGGCTGCAGTGCTTGCCAGGGGTACCACAGTGATAAGAAACGCCGCAAAGGAACCCGAAATCCCCGCACTGGCTGAAATGCTCAACTGCATGGGCGCTGATATCAAAGGCGCTGGTACCCCAGTGATTACCATAAAGGGAGTTGACTGTCTCCATCCGGTTTCTGCCTATATCATCCCGGACCGTATAGAGGCCGGGACCTACATGGTGGCTGCCGCCCTTACCGGAGGCACCATAAGAATAACCAGTGCGGAGCCGGACCATCTGAAGGCGGTTATATCAAAGATTCGGGAAACCGGTTCAAAGGTTGAAGTGGAGGCTGACGCCATCACGGTCACCGGCAGGCACCCCATCCGCAGCGTGGATATAAAGACCCTGCCCTACCCGGGTTTTCCCACCGACATGCAGGCCCAGTTCATGGTGCTCATGAGCGTTTCAAACGGGCTGAGCCTTATTTCGGAAACCATTTTTGAAAACCGGTTCATTCACGTGCTTGAACTGCAGCGAATGGGAGCCGACATCAATGTATCAGGCAGCAATGCAATGGTGCGCGGCGTTAACAAACTCTCGGGCGCCCCTGTAATGGCATCTGATCTCAGGGCAAGCGCCTCCCTTGTGCTGGCCGGAATGGTTGCGGAAGGGACAACCACCATAAGCCGGGTATACCACCTTGACCGTGGCTATGAGTCAATCGAGGAAAAATTCCGGCTTTTGGGCGCAAATATCCGGCGGGTACAGGAGGAAGCCTCCTTCGAAACCTGATAGTTTCCGGATATGACACAGAAAGCAGATCCCAGCAAGCACGACTCTGCCAGTTCCCGGCCCTGCTTATTTTATCAGCTCCCGGTTCTGCCCCTTCTTCTTGCCTATACTGCAGGCCTTATACCCGCCCGTTTTATACAAATTGGATCACCAGGGCGGATAATTCTCTGGTCTGTTCTTATAATTGCAGCCCTGCGCGTTTTGTATCTTTTTTCACGGAGCAAAAGCGCGTCCATATCCCCGCTTGTGCTGTTTTTCAGCCTCGGCATTGCCGCGGTGTCTTTCTGGCAGCCATGCAACTTCCCGCCGGAAGGCGCATCCGCATTTCTGGATTCCGGAGAAATGCAGGTAAGCGGAACCATAGCAAAGCCCCCTGTCTCTGAACCGAGACGAACTGTATGCGTACTTGAAGACCTTGAAATCGGCCCCGAGGGCGACAACCCCCGGTCTGTGCCCGGGCGTCTCAAAGCTGCCTTCTATGGAGCCAAACCCGGCTTTTCCACCGGGGACAGGATTTCGCTGCAAAGCAGTATAAGAGCAATTAAAAATTTCAACAACCCCGGAGGATTCAATTACAGGCAGTACATGGCGGACCAGAACATCTGGGGCAACTTATATACAGGCACATATGATATTGAAAGTATAAAAGAATCATCTTCAGCACATGCATACATGCGGCATGCGGTTCACCGATTCCGCAGCAGGCTGGATTCTGCAGTTCAAAAGGCAGGCAGCGGCGAATCTGCTGCGGTTTTATCAGCCCTGGTGGTCGGAAAACGCGACAGGATAGATCCCGAGCTGCGCGAGGCCTTTAACGGGGCGGGCGCAGGACATCTGCTTGCGATTTCCGGGCTTCACGTGGGAATAGTTGCAGCATGCTCTTTTGCTGTTTTCAAATGGCTTTTTTCACGATCCCGGAGCTTTCTGCTCAGGGGCTGGACCGTGAGGGCAGCCGCCCTGCTGACTGTCCTTCCGGTTGCAGCCTACGGGATGATATCCGGAATGTCGCCTTCCACCCAGCGTGCTGCAGTAATGGCAACCTTGTTTCTTGCAGCCTTTTTCCTTGAAAAGCCTTACAGCCCTGCAAACACCATAGCTGCTGCAGCCCTTCTCATACTTTCAGTGTATCCCCCGGCACTTTTTTCCATTTCGTTTCAGCTCTCATTTGCAGCTGTATCAGCCATTTTTTTCGGGATTCACATTTTTTCCGGAATAAGAGCCTTTTTCCAGGGCCCGGAATCGCAGGGAGTTCTTTTCAAATATTTAAAAAGGATCGCAGCATTTTCAATGATTTCAGTTTTTGCAATAGCCGGGACCACGCCCCTTGTAATGCACTACTTCAACCAGGCGGCGCCTGCGGCGGTTGTCTCGAACCTGATACTTGTGCCCTGGATAGGTTTTGTTGTTGTTCCTGCCGGGCTTATATCAGCCCTTTTTTTCCGGTTTTCCCAAACAGCGGGAACATGGTGCCTGGGTGTTGCAGACTGCATTTTAAACCCTGCTGTTGACCTCATACACGCAATCGCAGACATTCCCTTCGGGTCGTTTAAAACGGTGACCCCCACAGTGGCAGAGGTGATTTTAATCTACCTGTTTATAATATGTGCCGGGCTTGCAGCAGTAAGCGGATTCAGGGGTCGCGGCAGGCTGCTTATCATCCTGCTCATTACTGTTCTTGCCGCAGCCTCAGCAGATGCCGCCTACTGGGTGCACAGGCGTTTTTTACACCAGGATCTCCGCATAACTGTAATGGACGTCGGCCAGGGGCACGCCTCGCTGGTGGAGCTGCCCGGGGGAGAGACCATGCTCATAGATGCCGGCGGTTTCCCCGACAACAAAGTATTTGATACAGGCAGATTCATAGTGGCTCCCTGCCTTCGGGCTAACAAAATAAACGCCGTAGACACGGTGGTTCTGTCCCATCCTGACTCGGATCATCTCAACGGACTTCTCTACGTACTTGAAAACTTCCGGGTGAAAAAAGTCATAAAAGGCCCTGCAGAGGGTGAAACAGAATCCTGGCGCCGTTTTTTGGAAATCATTGGAAAAAACGATATCCAAAACCCGGATTTCGGAAACATCGCCCGAAAGATTAAAGTCAGCGGAGCTGAAATCCGCCTGCTATACCCGCTGCAGCAAGACGACATGTGTTCAGGTACCAACAACCAGTCCGTTGTTCTCCGGGTTGAATATAATGGGAGGTCTGTGTTGTTTCCGGGAGATATAGAAAAATGCGCGGAATCCGAGCTGACATCCCGTTGGGGGGACAGTGCCGGATCAGATGTATTGATAGCCCCGCACCACGCAAGCAAAACATCTTCCGGAAAAAAATTCATAAAAACCGTTGACCCGGATACGGTTGTGGTGCCTGCAAGAAAAAACAGCTCAGGGCCGCCCTCGGAAAAAGTTCTGGAGCGCTACAAACAGCAGGGCTGCAGGGTTATGCGCACGGATAAACACGGCGCTGTCAGGATACGCGTGAGCCGGGAAGGCAAGGTCAGTGTTGAACCGGCGGTAAAAACCAATACGGTTGAAGGGTAAAAAAAATCCGGAGCCCGAAGCAATTCCGTTAATAATCAACGGCCTTGCTTCGGGCTCCGGATTAAATGTTTGAATTTATTTGCCTGCGGCAGTCTTTTCGGGTTTTTCACCCGTTAGCTCCACCATGGATACAGGCGCAGAATCCCCGGGCCTGTGCCCCAGTTTTACCACCCTGGTATAGCCGCCTTCCACATCAGCAAACCGCTTGGGAGCTTCTGCAAAAACCTTATGCACCACGTCTTTTTCCCTGACTATGGAAAGCGCCTGTCGCCTGGCATGAAGGTCGCCCCGCTTGGCCAGCGTGATTATATGGTCAGCCCAGCGGCGCAGTTCCTTTGCCTTGGCATCAGTAGTCCTGATCCTGTCGTGTTTCAAAAGGGAGGTGACCATATTTCTGAACATGGCCCGGCGGTGGCTGCCGGTGCGGTTTAATTTTAGTCCGCCTTTTCTGTGTCGCATGACCTATTCCTCTTTAAGCTCCTGGTTCTCTTCTTCGGGAGGTACGAAACCCTCAAGCTTCATCCCGAGTGAAAGCCCCATTTCCCCGAGCAGTTCCTTGATCTCGTTTAAAGACTTCCGCCCGAAATTCTTGGTTTTGAGCATCTCGTTTTCGGTTTTCTGGACCAGCTGATATATTTTACGGATATTTGCATTCCGCAGACAGTTGGCGCTGCGCACCGAAAGTTCCAGTTCATCAACATCAAGATACAGGTTAGGGTTAAACCCGGGCGAGGCTTCTTCCTCGGAATCCTCCGGCGGTGCAGGCTCCTGCTCCTCGTCGAAATTGATGAACGAATTCATCTGTTCCTTCAAGATTTTTGCAGCGTATGCAATCGCATCCATGGGCTTAACTGACCCGTCTGTCCATATCTCCATGGTCAGCTTGTCATAGTCGGTGCGCTGTCCGACCCGTGCATTGCCTACCACGTAATTGACCCTCTGGATGGGCGAAAAGATTGCATCAATCGGCAAAGTGCCTATGGGCGCCTCTGGGTCCCTGTTATTTTCCGAAAGAGAATAGCTTTTTCCGGATTTCACAGTCATGGTCATCTGAAGCTGGCCCTCCGGATTAAGGGTGGCTATGTGCTGATCAGGGTTTAGCACTTCCACGCGGCCGTCAGGGCTGACTATGTCTGCGGCGGTCACGGTTCGCTCGCCCTGGGCTTCAATGGTCAGAGTCTTGGTCTCGGCATCGTCTGTTTTAACCCTCACCTTCTTGAGGTTTAATATGATTTCGGAAACGTCTTCAAGAACCCCGTGAACGGAGCTGTATTCATGCATCACCCCTTCTATTTTCACCGAAGAAATCGCAGCGCCGTACAAGGATGACAGTATAATCCGCCTTAGCGAATTGCCTATGGTGATGCCGTAGCCCCGTTCCAGCGGCTCCCATACGAATTTGCCGTACGTTGCCGTCTGGCTGTCTACCTGGACTCTGGCGGGTTTTATCATCTCCCGCCAGTTCATATATGTCAGTTCATTCAAGGGCATTTTAACTCTCCAAAATATTTGATATCCTTCCACCTTTTTTCAGGGGATTCAGATCTTATTTCGAGTAGAACTCTACGATCTGATGCTCCTGTATCGGCATTGTGATATCATCTCGTACAGGCAAGGTTTTGATGCTGCCTTTCATTGCATCCTTATCCAGTTCCAGCCACTGCGGCATGCTGCGGCGGATGACGGCCTCCATGGCTTCTGTGATTGGAGCTACGTTTTTGCTTTTCTCACGCACTTCCACCACATCCCCGGCGCCGACCTGGTAGGACGGAATATTGACTTTCCTGCCGTTGACGAGAAAATGATTGTGCTTTAACAACTGTCTTGCCTGACTCCGGGAATTGGCAAAACCCAGGCGGTAGACTACATTGTCCAGGCGGCGCTCAAGCATAACGAGCAGTGAGGTTCCAGTGACTCCCTTGCCGCGGTCAGCCCGCTTGAAAAACAGCCTGAACTGCTTTTCGGAAATTCCGTACATCCTTTTGACTTTCTGCTTTTCACGCAGCTGGAGACCGTAATCAGATATTTTCCCGCCTCGCCGCTGGCCGTGCTGGCCCGGCGGATAACTGCGTCGGTCATATGCACACTTGTCGGAATAGCAGCGATCTCCCTTAAAATACAGTTTAAGGTTTTCACGTCGGCATATCCGGCATACAGATCCGCGGTATCGTGACAATGCTTCCTCCCTTGATATGGTATAATTTTATACTCTTCGTCGCTTGGGCGGCTTGCACCCATTATGCGGCACCGGCGTAACATCCCTTATCATAGACACGCTCAGGCCTGTTGCCTGAAGTGCCTTTATTGCTGATTCCCTGCCGGGGCCGGGACCCTTTACATAGACCTCCACGCTTTTCAAGCCGTGCTCCATCGCCTTTTTGGCAGCGTCCTCGGAGGCCTGCTGCGCAGCAAACGGCGTACTTTTACGCGAGCCCTTGAAACCGTTCATCCCTGCGCTCGACCAGGAAATAACGTTACCGCCCGCATCGGTAATGGTCACAATGGTATTGTTAAAGGTGGACTGAATATGCACCACGCCGTTTGCAATATTTTTTCTGACCTTTTTTTTCGTGCGTACTGCCTTGCGTTTCGCCATCGATTACCCGCCTTTGAATGAATTCAATTACTATTTCAATTACTTTTTCTTTGCTCCGCCCTTTTTCTTTACCGCGGCCCGGCGGGGCCCTTTGCGCGTACGCGCGTTTGTGGATGTCCTCTGGCCGTGAACCGGCAGAGTCCTGCGATGACGAAGCCCCCTGTAGCATCCGAGATCCATAAGACGCTTGATATTCATGGAGGTCTCGTTGCGCAGCTCTCCCTCCACCTTGTAATCATTGTCAATTACCCGGCGGATCTGGTTGATGTCTCCCTCGGTCAAATTGTCGGTCCGGATGTTTTCATCAATGCCCAGCCTTGAGAGAATCTCTCTGGAGGTTGAAAAGCCTACGCCGTAGATATAGGTCAGGCCGATAACTATCCGCTTGCTTTTCGGTAAATCGACTCCTGCGATGCGTGCCAATGTGCTTGCCTCCTTCTTATCCCTGCCGCTGTTTGTGCCGCCTGTTGATACAGATCACCCGGACAGTGCCCCTGCGCTTGATAATCCTGCAGTTGCGGCATATTTTTTTTACCGATGCCCTGACTTTCATTGTCTCTCCTCGTCTATCCTACATCCGTAAACATTTGTTATTCGGCATAAGCCGGTAATCATTTGCTCCGATAAGTAATCCGCCCGCGGGTCAGATCATACGGGGACAGCTCAACTGTAACGCTGTCTCCCGGCAAAATCTTTATGAAATGCATGCGCATCTTTCCTGAGAGATGGGCCAGAATCTGGTGCTGGTTTTCAAGCTCAACTCTGAACATCGCATTGGGCAGTGTTTCAACCACCTTGCCCTGAACCTTAATCGGTTCTTCCTTTGTCATTCAAATCCCCCGCTTGCGGTTGTAATTTTACCCGTGCAGCCTGGTGCAGGATCACGCCTTGGTTTTTTACGGGTTATTGTTATCTCCGCCTTCTCTTTGCCGCATCAGCCGACATAAAGCCTTCGTAATTCCTTGTAATCAGATGGGATTCCACCTGGCGTACCGTGTCAAGCGACACACCCACGACAATGAGCAGCGCGGTTCCCCCGAAGTAAAACGGCACGTTAAAGTTTGTCATCAATATCGAAGGCAGCACGCAGACGGCTGAAATATATGCGGCACCCCCCAGCGTTATCCTGCTCAGTACTCTGTCAATGTAATCAGATGTCCGTTTGCCTGGACGGATGCCAGGTATATAGCCGCCATGCTTTTTCATGTTCTCGGCAACATCCTCGGGATTAAATACAATCGCGGTGTAAAAGTAGCAGAAAAACACGATCAGGCCGACGAATAAGAGCTCGTATAAGAGCGAACCCGGAGAAAGCGCGTTCGTTATGTGCTGCATCCAGGCTATGTCCTCGAACAGGCCGGTAATGGTTGACGGAAACATTATCAGCGACGAGGCGAATATAGGCGGAATAACACCTGCGGTATTAACCTTAAGAGGCAGGTGTGTGCTTTGCCCCCCGTACATTCGTCTGCCGATCACCCGCTTGGCATACTGAACCGGGATCCTGCGCTGGCCGAGCTCCATGAAGATTATAAATGCCAGAACCCCCACCATGAGTATTACCAGCAAGATAACCCCGAAAATGGCCATTTCGCCGGCTGTCATCATTTGGAGAGTATTGCCAATTGCATTCGGCAAACGTGCCACAATACCGGCGAATATAATCAGTGATATCCCGTTGCCGATTCCCCGCTCGCTTATCTGCTCTCCGAGCCACATAATAAATGCAGTACCGGCGGTAAGGGTAATCATTGTCATGAGCCTGAACGACCAGCCGGCCTCGAGCACGATCGGGGCACCGTCGGGAGATGTCATGTTTTCCAGCCCGATGCTTATGCCGAAACCCTGAATAAGACTCAGCACTATGGTTCCATACCGGGTGTACTGGGTAATCTTTTTCCTGCCCTCTTCACCTTCCTTTGAGAGGCGGTCAAGATAAGGAATAACCACCCTGAGCAGCTGAAGAATAATCGAGGCACTGATATACGGCATGATTCCCAGGGCAAAAACAGAGAGCCTCTCCAGGGCCCCTCCGGAGAACATGTCGAATATGCCGAATATTGTATTCTGCTGCCCGGCAAAAAATGCAGCCAGTGCGTCACCGTCCACGCCGGGAGTCGGTATGTGAACACCGATTCTGTAGACGGAAAGAAACGCCAGGGTGATCAGGATCCGGCGCCTGAGCTCGGGAATCTTGAATATGTTCTGCGCGCCCGCACCTGATACGGCCATGATTATGCCACCTCTACGCTGCCGCCTGCGGCCTCGACCTTCTGTCTGGCGCTTTTGCTTACAGCCGCAACCTTCACGTCAACCGCAACATTGAGTTCACCATGCCCCAGCAGCTTTACCGGCTTTCTTGAGCTGCCAACAATACCGGCGGACCTCAGGGCTTCGGCGTCCACGCTGCTGCCGGCCTCAAACCGGTTCAGGTCCCGGGTATTGACCAGTGAGAATTCCTTTTTAAACATATTGCGGAATCCCCGCTTGGGAAGGCGCCTCTGTATGGGCATCTGGCCGCCTTCATAGCCCGGCCTCACACCGCCGCCGGAGCGTGAATTCAGACCCTTGGTCCCCCTGCCGCCCGTTTTGCCCTGGCCCGAGGCCACTCCGCGGCCCAGGCGTTTTCTGGACTTTTTGACACTTTTTCCGGGAGTCAGTTCATGCAGTTGCATTATTGCTTTTCCTCCACTCGAACCAGATGCGAAACCTTTTCGGCCATACCGCGGATGGCCGGATTATCCTTCTTTTCCACGGTCTTGTGTATCTTGGTCAAACCCAGAGCCTTCAGTGTCCTGCGATGCTTCGGGGGTCGACCGTAATAGCTTCTAAGAAGCGTAATCTTCAGTGAGTCGGCCATATTCCAAAAGTCCTTATATAGAGAGTTCTTCAGCCTTTATACCGCGCTTTGAAGCCACCTTTTCCCGGCTCTGAAGCTGGGAAAGGCCTTCTATTGTAGCCCTTACCACGTTATGGGGATTGTTGGTGCCTATGCATTTTGTAAGAATGTTGCGGATGCCGACTGCCTCCAATACCGCCCTGACCGCACCGCCGGCAATAACGCCGGTCCCCTTTCCGGCGGGCTTTAAAAACACTGAACCCGCGCCGAACTTGCCGTTGACCTGGTAGGGAATCGTGCCTTCGACCAGCGGAACATCAATCATGGTTTTCCTGGCCTTTTCAACACCCTTGCGTATGGCCTCGGGAACCTCGTGGGCCTTGCCGAGACCGTATCCGACCTTTCCCTGGCCGTCGCCCACCACCACCATGGCGCTGAAGCTAAACCTTCTGCCGCCCTTTACAACCTTGGCCACGCGGCTGATGTGAACGACCTTGTCAATGAACAAGTTTTCGTCTGTTTCCTTCTTGAGCAAGGGATCGCCTCCTTATTACTTTTTAAAAATGAAGACCGTTTTCACGTGCACCATCCGAGACCGCTTTTACCCGGCCATGGTACTTATATCCGTTTCTGTCGAAGACCACTGTGTCTATGCCCTTCTCAGATGCGCGCTGTGCAACGAGCTTTCCTATTTCACCTGCAGCAGACTTCTTGTTTTCAAATCCGCCCATGTCCAGGACCTGCTTTTCCATGCTTGAAGCAGCAACCAAAGTTTCACCGCGGACGTCGTCGATAACCTGCGCATATATATGCCGGGCGCTGCGGAAAACCGTAAGACGGGGGCGCTCCGGGGTGCCCCGCACCTTGGTGCGGATCCGTCTTTTCCGCTTGATGCGCATGGCCTGTCTTTTCTGTGTGGAACCCATGTTGTTAACCCCTGTAAAAAAGTTTATAGCTGAAGGCAAATGCTTGTGAGATTGAAAATCCGGTTATCAAAATCCGGAGCAATCCGGCTCCGGCACTTCGTTATTTTACGGGTGACCCGTTATTTAGCGGTTTTGCCTGCCTTGCGCTGAATCTGCTCCTCTGCGTACTTCACGCCCTTGCCCTTGTAGGGCTCGGGAGGTCGCATCTTCCTGATAGATGATGCTGCAAAACCAAGGCGCTCCTTGTCGATACAGGAAAGCCTTATAGTGCCCTTTTCCACCTGAGCATCGACCCCTTCGGGAAGTTCGAAATTAATGGGATGCGAGTATCCGAGGTGCAGTTCCAGGGTGTTGCCCTTGAGTTCAGCCCTGTAGCCGATGCCGCTGATCTCCAGGACGCGCTCGAAGCCTCTGCTGACACCTGTAATAATGTTTGCAACCTGAGCCCGGGTAGTACCCCACAGTGCCCTGGTTTTCTTGTCTTTTTTATCCACTGTCACCGCTACCTGATCCTCGCTGATATCTATGTTCATATCCGGGTGGATGCGGCGGGTCAACGTACCCTTGGGGCCCTCAGCGGTCAGCACTCCCTGGCTGTATGTAATTTTCGTCTTTTCCGGTACCGGAATCGGTTTGTTGCCCACGCGAGACATTTTCTACTCCTTGACTACCAGATGTTGCAGAGGACCTCTCCGCCTGTATTTTGCTTTTTTGCCTGTACGTCGGTCATAAGCCCTTTTGAGGTCGAAAGCACGGCAACGCCGAGGCCGTTTAGAACCGGCTCTATCTCGTCGCTGCCCACATATACACGCTTGCTGGGCTTGCTGACTCTTTCCAGGCCGTCGATTACATGCTTTTCACCGACCTCGTATTTCAAAAATACCCGCAGAATCCCCTGCTTGTTGTCTTTGATGAACTTATAATTCCTGATGTAGCCTTCTTTTTTCATCACATCCGCCAGGGCAACCTTAATCCTGGAGCCGGGTATGTCCACGCTTTTATGTTTTGCCTGTCCGGCGTTTCGGATGCGGGTCAGCATATCCGCAAGTGGATCACTAAACATGGCCTACTCCGTATATTTCCAAAAAATTGTAAAGGAAAACAAATGCATTTGCTTCTTTATCCTCCGGGTTTTCCGGTCTCTACCAGCTCGACTTTTTAACGCCCGGCAACAGGCCCTCAGAGGCCATATTCCGAAAGCATATCCGGCAGATGCCGAACTTGCGCATAAAAGCCCTGGGACGACCGCAGATAGGGCACCTGTTGTATGCCCTTACCTTGAACTTGGGTGTTTTCATTGCCTTCTCGCGAAGCGCCTTTTTCGCCAAACCTGATCCTCCTTATTTGCCGGGATCCCTGAGGGATCAACAAGCCTTATGCCTTTGAAAACATTTAATTGCGAAACGGCATGCCTAAAAGCCGAAGCAATTCTTTTCCTTCCTGGTTATTGCGCGCGGTGGTCACAACAGTGATGTTCATTCCCTTTACTGAGTCCACCTGGTCGTATTCTATCTCCGGGAAAATCATCTGTTCTTTGACTCCGAGGGTATAGTTGCCGTACCCGTCAAATGCCCTGCCGGAAACTCCCCGGAAATCGCGTACACGCGGCAGGGCCACATTGACCAGTCTTTCAAAGAAATCATACATACGCTTGCGGCGCAAAGTGACCATGCAGCCTATGGGCATGCCCTCGCGCACTTTGAATGCTGCAACCGATTTTTTTGCACGTGTCACAACAGGTGCCTGGCCGGTAATGGTCTTGAGTTCGCTCTGGGCGCTGTCGAGAATCTTGATGTTCTGGATTGCTTCTCCGAGCCCCATGTTGACGACGATTTTATCAAGCCTGGGTACCTGGTGAATATTTTTGTATTCAAAGGCCTCCCTGAGCCTGGTTATAACTTCGTTTTCATAGTATTCTTTAAGTGACATGAAATCCCCTCCGCTAAGATCTGCTAGGTATCGAGCTGCTCACTGCATTTACCGCAGATCCGCACCTTTTTGCCGTCTCCGAGCCGCGTGGCTTTGATCCGGGTGGGCTTTGCGCATTTCTCGCATATTATCATCACATTGGATGCGTGTATAGGGGCCTCGCCCTCTATGATTCCGCTCTGCCGGCTGTGGGGGCCGGCTTTCTGATGCCGCTTGACGATATTGACGTTTTCAACCATGATTCGGTTGTTCTTGCGGTCCACGCTTATAACCTTACGGATCTTGCCGCGGTCTTTGCCTGCAACAACCTTTACCTTGTCTTCTTTTTTGATGCGACACTTGACTTTTTCCATGAGCCGTTATCCCTCTCGGCCTGATTGATTATTCCCTTTATACAAAAATGCTAAAGGACCTCCGGGGCCAGGGAAATGATTTTCATGAACCTGTGGGCCCGCAGTTCGCGGGCTACCGGCCCGAAAATACGGGTTCCGATAGGTTCACGGTTCTGGTTTATCAGCACTGCGGAATTCTCGTCAAACCTGATAAACGATCCGTCTATCCGCCGGATTTCCTTCTTGGTGCGAACAACCACCGCCTTGACCACATCGCCTTTTTTTACCTTGGAATTCGGAATGGCCTCTTTTACGGAGACCACGATAATATCGCCTATGCTGGCATACCTGCGCCGGCTGCCGCCGAGCACTTTTATGCAGTAGACCTCTTTGGCTCCAGAATTATCTGCAACAGACAACCTCGTTTCCGCCTGAATCATTTTCTATTCCCCTGTGATCATACCGCTTTTTCAAGAATCCGGCTCACCCGCCATCGCTTGCGGCGGCTCATCGGCTTTGATTCCGTTATAAGCACCCGATCGCCTATACCGCAGGTATTTTGTTCATCGTGTGCGGCGTACTTGGACCGACGCCTGATATATTTTTTGTAAACCGGATGAGTTACCAGCCTTTCGACCTGAACCGTGACGGTTTTGTCCATCTTGTTGCTAAGAACCCTGCCTTCGAGCTGCTGCTTTATACCTCTTTGTTTACTATTCATGACCCAACCCGTCCACGCTATCTGATTTGTAAAGCTTGCTGACGTTTAACGGTCTTCACCCTGGCGATATCCCGCCTTACCTGCCGGATGCGCCTGGGATTTTCAAGCTGCCCTATTTTATGCTGAAAGCGAAGGTTGAAATAAGTCTCAACCAGCTCCTCAAGCTTGGTGTCGAGCTCTTCCGGACCCAGCCCGTGCAGATCTTTGGCGCTCATGATATCTGACTCCTTTCGACAACCTTGGTTTTAATCGGCAGCTTGTGGGAAGCCAGCCGAAGGGCCTCGAAAGCCAGTTCCCTGGAAACGCCCTCCATTTCATACAAAATGCGCCCTGGCTTGACAACTGCAACCCAGCTCTCCGGACTGCCCTTGCCCTTACCCATGCGGACTTCCGCGGGTTTCTTGGTAATGGGCTTGTCCGGAAAAATCCGGATCCACATCTTTCCGCCGCGCTTGACCCTGCGGGTCATGGCAATACGGGCGGCCTCTATCTGGCGCGATGAAATCCATCCGCATTCCATGGCCTGCAGACCGTAGTCGCCGAAATTGAGCTTTGAGCCACGATAGGCCTTGCCCTTCATCCGGCCTTTCTGCAGTTTCCTGTATTTAACCTTCTTGGGGGTCAGCATTTTTCCTACTCCTGTTGGTTACTGCCTGTCAGCAGGCAGCTGATCATCCTGAAGGATCTCGCCTTTGAATATATATACCTTCACGCCGATGGTTCCGTAGGTGGTCTCTGCCACGGCCTGCCCGTAATCAATGTCGGCTCTCAGGGTATGCAGGGGGATCCTGCCCTCCTTGTACCACTCGATCCTTGCCATTTCGGCTCCGCCAAGTCTTCCGGAACAGATTATCTTTATGCCCTTGGCTCCGAAGCGCATCGCTGATGCCACGCATCGCTTCATGGCGCGGCGGAAAGCAACCCGCCGTACAAGCTGATTGGCAACGTTTTCCGCAACCAGCTGCGAGTCGAGTTCGGGCTTGCGCACCTCCTGGATATCAACCATGACCTCTGAGGATACCTGCTTTTCCAGTTCCTTTTTCAGCGCCTCGATTTCCGAGCCCTTCTTGCCGATAACAATGCCAGGCCGCGAAGCATGGATTCTGAGCTTGATCCGTCTGGAGGAACGCTCAATCTCGATTTTGGAAATTCCGGCATGATAGAGCTTCTTCTTTAAGAAGCGCCGGATCTTGTGGTCCTCGTAAACATAGCTGGGGTAATCTTTGCCTGCATACCACCGGGAATTCCAGGTTCGATTGATTCCCAGGCGCATGCCTATGGGATTTGCTTTCTGACCCAAACCACCTTCCTCCTTTTTATGCGCTTGCTTCGCCGACGATTACGGTTATATGGCTCGTTCGCTTCAAAATCCGGGTCGCTCTTCCCCTGGCGCGGGGACGGAACCTTTTGAGCATCGGCCCCTCGTTTACAATGACATTTTTGATAACCAGTGCGTCCACATCAAGTCCTTCATTGTGGTCCGCATTTGCCACTGCCGAGCGCACGATTTTTTCAACCATGCCGGCGGCTTTCTGCGGCATAAACTTAAGCTCGTTAAGCCCGGTTTCAACAGGCCTGCCCTTTACAGCCCCGACGAGTTTCCGCACCTTCTGAGGCGATATGCGCATATATTTCCCTGTAGCCTTCACATCCATATCCGCATCCTCGATTTATTTCTTCTTCATTTTGGATTTCTTGTCCCCGGCGTGTCCGTAAAACGTCCGGCTCGGAGAAAATTCGCCCAGCTTGTGGCCGACCATGTTTTCCGTGACAAATACAGGGATGAATTTCTTCCCGTTGTGCACGGCCAGGGTAAGGCCCACCATTTCAGGAATGATGGTCGAACGCCTGGACCAGGTTTTTATGACTTTTGCGCTGCGGGCCTCCTGGGAGGAAACCACCTTATCATACAGCCCGGGTTCCACATACGGCCCCTTTTTCAACGAACGCGGCATAAATATCGCTCCTGCTTAGCCCTGATCTTTTAATGGATGCAGTCAGTCAGGCAAACTTTCCTACTTTCGCCTCTTTACAATCAACCGGCTGCTCTGTTTGCTACGCTTGCGGGTACGCAGACCCTTGGTTGGCTTGCCCCATGGCGAGCAAGGATGCCGTCCGCCCGAGGACCTGCCTTCACCGCCTCCCATGGGATGATCCACCGGGTTCATTACCACGCCGCGGGTGCCCGGCCGCCGGCCGAGATAACGCTTCCTGCCTGCCTTGCCAAGTGAGATATTTGAATGATCTGCATTTCCGAGCTGGCCTATTGTGGCGCGGTTTACCACAAGAACCATTCTGACCTCGCCGGAGGGAAGCTTTATAGTGGCATAGCGTCCCTCCTTTGCCATGAGTTGGGCAAATGCGCCCGCACTTTTTACAAGCTGGCCTCCCCTGCCGGTACGCAATTCCACGTTGTGCACGAAAGTGCCAAGGGGAATCTGGCTCAGGGGCAGGCAGTTTCCGGGACGAATCTCCGCTTCAGATCCCGACATGACGGTTTGCCCCACTGCAAGCTTGGCAGGAGCCAGAATATAGCGCTTTTCACCGTCAGCATAATGCAGAAGGGCTATTCGCGCGGACCGGTTCGGGTCATATTCAATACCCGCAACCTTTGCAGGTACCCCGTCCTTGTCGCGCTTGAAATCTATTACCCTGTAATAGCGCTTTGTTCCTCCGCCCCTGTGGCGCGCGGTGATCCTGCCGTTGACGTTTCTTCCGCCGGATTTTTTTACCGGCTTGAGCAGGCTTTTTTCAGGCTCGCTCTTTGTTATTTCCGAGAAGGTCGAGTAAGTCTGAAATCTGCGTCCCTGGGACGTGGGTTTTACTTTTCTAATCGCCATTGGTCGTCACCTTCTTTTATGCACCTTCGAAAAATCTGATCCGGCTTCCCGGCATAAGAGTCACGATAGCTTTTTTCCAGTCCTTGCGTTTGCCGAGTATCCGTCCCCGGCGCTTGACCTTGCCCTTGACCCGCATTGTCCTTACGGACTTTACCTGTACGTCGAAAATGTTTTCCACCGCCTTGCGGATCTGGACCCGGTTAGCAGAAGGAAGGACCTCAAAGGCAACCTTGTTTAACTCTTCTTTCTCGATATTGGTCTTTTCCGTGTCAACCGGACCAATTATAATGCTGTAATCATTCATGCCGCAAGCCTCCCCTCGATGCCTTTGATCGACGGTTCCAGCAGAACCAGCGTCTTGTGGTTCAGTATATCGTATACGTTTAACCCCTCGACCCGCAGCACCTTGACTCCCGGAATATTTCTTGAAGAAAGTTCCAGTTTTTCGTCCTTTGAATTTATTACGATGAGGGGTTTTTCAAGTGCCAGGCGGTCTATAACCGATGCAACGGCCTTTGTCTTTACCTGATCCAGTTCAAATCCGTCAAGCACTATTATTTCATTGTCCCTGAACTTCGAGGAAAGCGCCATTTTAAGCGCCAGGCGCCTGACCTTCTTGGGTACCTTGTATGAATAATCCCTGGGATCAGGGCCGAATACCACGCCGCCGCCCCGCAGAAGCGGACTCTTGATATCTCCCCTGCGGGCCCTGCCGGTGCCCTTCTGGCGAAACATCTTGCTGGTGCTGCCCTTTACCTCGGAGCGCCGCTTTACCTTTGCCGTGCCCTGGCGCCGGTTTGCAAGCTGCATCCGCACAACCTGATGCAGCACGGTGTTTTTCACCGCGACGTTGAAGATCTCCTCGGCAAGCTCGACTTCCGAAACCGTTTCTCCCTGTATATTTTTGACATCCACCACAGCCATGGTCTCCCTCTTTACATTGCATCCGGCTTGATACTCCGGCCCGCCCCCGGCCGCCGGGCCTCCCGGCGACTAAGACTTGCCGGCTTTGCTTATTTCTATAATTGCATTCTTCGGACCGGGCACTGCTCCTTTTACAAGGATCAGGTTCTGCTCCGGGCGGATATCCACAACTTCCAGGTTGCGCATGGTCTGGCGCTTGTTGCCGTAGCGGCCGGGCATTTTTTTGCCCTTAGCCACTTTCGAGGGCCACGCGCTCTGGCCTATTGCGCCGGGAATCCGGTAGCAGCGGCTGCCATGGGTCTTTCTTCCCTGGCTGAATCCGTGGCGCTTTACCACACCTGCAAACCCCCTGCCTTTTGTCTTTCCGGCTATATTTAACTTGTCACCCACTGAAAACATGTCCAGGGTAACCTTCTGGCCGGCCTCGTAGTCGTCCGGGTTATCGACCCCGAACTCGCGCAGCCTGGCAAAGCCGGTTCCGCCGCTTTTTTGAAAGTGTCCCTGCAGCGGCCTGGTCAGCCGCTGTTTCTTTTTCTCCAGATACCCGAGCTGAAGAGCATTGTATCCGTCATTTGCCCGGGTCTTGATCTGTGTCACCGTGCAGGGGCCGGCTTCAAGGACCGTTACCGGAAGATACCGGCCGTCACTTGAAAAATAGCCCGTCATACCGAGTTTTTTTCCTATCAATCCGTTGCACATTTCCGTCACCCAGCCTTATTCCTACAGTTTGATATCCACATCAACGCCCGGAGACAGGTCCAGCTTCATCAGTGCATCCACGGTCTGCTGCGTTGGATCCTGAATATCTAAAAGCCGCTTGTGCGTTCTTACCTCGAACTGTTCCCTGGACTTCTTATTGACATGCGGAGACCGCAGTACCGTGTACTTGTTGATCCTTGTGGGCAGGGGAACAGGTCCCACCACCCTGGCGCCGGTCTTTTTCGCGGTATCAACTATGTCCCGGACTGATTGATCCAGCAGGCGGTGATCATATGCCCTCAGCCGGATTCGGATCTTGGTGTTTGTAATCATGGCAATCCTGTACCTATTCTATGATTTCACTTACCACGCCGGCGCCCACAGTGCGGCCGCCTTCACGTACTGCAAACCGCAGACCCTCTTCCATTGCAATCGGGGTGATCAACTCCGCGGATATAGTCACGTTGTCGCCGGGCATAACCATCTCCACTCCCTCAGGCAGCGTGACAACCCCGGTAACATCCGTGGTCCGAAAATAAAACTGCGGACGATAACCCGAAAAAAACGGCGTATGACGACCACCCTCATCCTTGCTCAATACGTAAACCTCCGCCTTGAACTTGATATGAGGCGTAATCGAACCAGGCGCAGAAACCACCTGGCCGCGCTCTACCTCGTCGCGCTTTATCCCCCGCAAAAGCAGTCCCACGTTATCTCCCGCACGACCCTCGTCAAGCAGCTTGCGAAACATCTCTATACCCGTGCAGGTCGTGTTCATCGTGGGACGCATACCCACAATCTCGATCTTGTCGTTTACCTTGATCACACCGCGCTCAACACGGCCGGTTACAACCGTGCCACGACCGGAAATCGAAAACACATCCTCGATGGGCATCAAAAACGGCTTGTCAACATCCCGCTCGGGCTCGGGAATGTAGTCGTCGGTGGCATCCAAAAGCTCCCAGACACACTTGGCATCCTCGCTGTCAGGATCATCGTTTTCCAATGCCTTCAAAGCGCTTCCCCGGATAATAGGCGTGTTGTCGCCGTCAAAATCATAATTGCTCAAAAGCTCGCGAAGCTCAAGTTCCACCAGCTCGATTAACTCCTCGTCATCGACCATGTCGCACTTGTTCAAAAATACCACAATCTGGGGAACACCAACCTGACGGGCAAGCAGTATATGCTCGCGCGTCTGCGGCATCGGACCGTCGTCTGCCCCAACCACCAGAATCGCCCCGTCCATCTGAGCAGCACCGGTGATCATGTTCTTGATATAGTCGGCGTGGCCGGGACAGTCCACGTGCGCATAATGACGATTGGCAGTATGATACTCCACGTGCGCCGTGGAAATCGTAATACCACGCGCCTTTTCCTCCGGCGCCTTGTCAATCTTGTCAAACGGAATAAATTCCGCCTGCCCCTTTAGCCCGCAATGCTTCGTTATAGCCGCTGTCAATGTCGTCTTGCCGTGGTCAATGTGACCGATGGTGCCAACGTTTACATGCGGTTTCGTACGCTCAAATTTCTGCTTTGCCATCTTGCGTCCTCCCGGTCGGAACGGGGTTTTCATTAAGTCATTTAAAACAAGATATTTTGCCCATCCGGCCGCAAACAAACTGGATGGGCAAAATTGGTCAAAAAATCAATGGTTGCAGGGTCTTACCACCGGTAATGGGCGAACGCCTTGTTGGCCTCGGCCATCCGGTGCGTATCCTCTCTTTTCTTAACGGATGAACCCCTCTGCTGTGCTGCGTCCATGAATTCCCCGGCAAGCTTTCTGGCCATAGTCTTTTCCGGCCTTTTACCGGCAAAATTGAGTATCCACCTGATTGCCAGCGCGGTCTGCCGCTGAGGGCGAACCTCTGTTGGTACCTGGTAGGTTGAACCGCCCACCCGCCGGGATTTGACCTCCAGCTGAGGTTTTACATTGCTCATTGCCTGCTCGAAGACTTTAAGCGCCGGCTCGTTCATCCGTTTTTCAACGATCTCAAAGGCATCGTAAACCAACGCCTGCGCAGTGCTCTTTTTCCCGTCCTTCATAACCGAATTAACAAACCGCGAAACAAGCGGACTTTTGTACTTATAATCCGGTGTAACTTTTCTTTCTGGAACTTCTCTTCTTCTTGGCATAGCCTATACCATTCCCTGCAGACTTGTTTGTCCAAACGGCCGCTTTACTTCGGGCGTTTTGCCCCGTATTTGGAGCGGCCCTGCTTCCTATCAGCAACCCCCAGCGTGTCCAGAGTTCCCCGCACGATATGGTAACGCACACCCGGAAGGTCCTTTACACGTCCGCCGCGCACCAGCACAACCGAGTGCTCCTGAAGATTATGCCCGATTCCCGGGATATAGGCGGATACCTCTATGCCTGTTGTAAGACGAACCCTGGCAACCTTGCGCAGAGCCGAGTTAGGCTTCTTTGGAGTGGCCGTATATACCCGGACACAAACCCCACGTTTCTGCGGCGATGCCTTCAGTGCGGGCGTAGTCTTTTTCTTTTCAATCTTTTTGCGACCCTTGCGAACAAGTTGATTAATAGTCGGCATGTTCTCCCCTGTACCTATTGCCTGCGCAAAATTAGATGGTATTTCCTGACAAGTTAAAATATAAAATCTTACCCTCTGTTGATTGCCATGTCAAGCATTTTTCTTATAACCCAAAAACATTCATCAATACTCCGCCGCGATATCAGGCCCCCCGTATTCGCTGCGCCCCGTACCCGCAGGCACCAGCCGGCCCATGATAACGTTTTCCTTGAGACCGCGCAGTGCATCATAAGCGCCTTCAATACTTGCGTCAGTAAGAACCCTGGTTGTCTCCTGAAACGATGCGGCGGAAATAAAGCTCTCGGTTGACAGAGAAGCCTTGGTTATTCCCAGAATGAGCGGCTCGCCCACAGCCGGGGTACCGCCCTGGTCGATGGCCTTCTGGTTGGTTTCCTCAAAGGTAACCCTGTCCACGTGCTCTTCCGGGATGAATCCCGTGTCCCCCACGGATTTTATCTTTACTCTGCGCATCATCTGCCGGACAACAACCTCTATGTGCTTGTCGTTTATGCGCACTCCCTGCAGGCGGTAGACCTCCTGCACCCCGTTTAACAGGTAACGGGCCAGTTCCACCTCTCCCTTGATGCTGAGGATGTCCTGCGGATTCGGGCTTCCGCTTGTCAGCGGTTCACCGGCCTTTACATAGTCGCCGTCATAGACGCCTATATGCCTGCCCCTGGGAATCAGGTACTCCTTCTTGTCGCCTGCGTCCACGGGGGTAACAGTGACTTTCTGCTTTCCCTTCTTGGTGGCCTTTGCAATGGATACAAACCCGTCGATTTCCGAGAGCACTGCGGCCTCCTTGGGCTTGCGCACCTCGAAGAGCTCAGCCACGCGGGGCAGACCGCCGGTGATATCCTTTGTTTTGGTTGTTTCCCTGGGAATCTTGCCAATGATGTCGCCCGCCTTTACATAGTCATTTTCCTCGACCATGATAATCGTGTTTACGGGCAGAACGTATCTTGCCGGCCCGGATTCCGGGATATGTGCGGTCTTGCCGTCCTTGTCCTTAATTGATATACGGGGCCTGACATCCATGCCCTTTGCCTCTATGACAGTGAGGCTGGACTTGCCTGTAACCGGGTCCACCCTTTCCTGCAGGGTTCTTCCCACCACCAGGTCCCCGAATTTGATCCGGCCTTCCACTGCAGTGATGATCGGGGTTGTAAACGGGTCCCAGGATGCAAGAAGCTGGCCCGGTTTTACGCGTTTTCCGTCTTCCACGAGGATGTCCGCTCCGTAGATCACCGGAAATCTTTCAAGCTCCCGGCCGCTGTCCGAGACAATGGCAAACTCGCCGCCTCTGCGGTTCATTACAATCTTGCGGTTTTCTGCGTTTACAGCCACGTTGAGGTTCATATACTTGACCGTGCCCTCCACGCGCGCCCGGATCTCTGCTTCTTCAACCCGGCGGCTTGCAGTGCCGCCGATATGAAAGGTCCGCATGGTCAGCTGGGTTCCCGGCTCCCCGATGGACTGGGCGGCCATTATACCCACTGTCTGGCCTATTTCCACGAATCCCCCGAACGCAAGATCCCTGCCGTAGCACATGGCACAGACGCCGAAGCCCGTTCTGCAGGTGAGCACCGAGCGTATCTTCACGCTGGTCACGCCTGCCTGGCTGATCTTTGCAACACCGCTCTCGTCGAGTTCCTCTCCCGCGGGAATCAGGACCTCGTCTGTGAAGGGATCCTGCACGTCTTCGAGAGCGATGCGCCCAAGCACGCGTTCTTCTAAGGGCTGGATGACCTCGCCGCCTTCGAGAAGCGCCTCAACCTCGATGCCCATTACCGTGCCGCAGTCGTGCTCTGTGATGGTGCAGTCCTGTGCCACGTCTGCAAGCCGCCTTGTCAGATACCCGGAGTTCGCTGTCTTGAGGGCCGTGTCAGCAAGGCCTTTTCTTGCCCCGTGTGTGGAGATAAAGTACTGAAGCACTGACAGACCTTCGCGGAAATTTGCCGTAATCGGGGTCTCAATAATCTCGCCGGACGGCTTGGCCATAAGCCCGCGCATGCCTGCAAGCTGCCGCATCTGGTCGCGGCTTCCCCTGGCGCCGGAATCGGCCATCATAAAAATCGGATTGATGGTCTCCCCGCCGGTCTTGGCGCTCATGTCCTTTAGCCGCTTATCTGTGGCCTTTTCCGCCTCCTCCTGCAGGTCGGTCATTATGTAGGGCTTTTCCATGGCGTCCATCATGTTGTTTGCGATTTCTTCCGTCGCCTTTGCCCAGATGTCGACCACCTTGTTGTATTTTTCGCCCTGGGTGATAAGACCTTCCGTATACTGATGATTTATTTCTGACACCTCTGTTTCGGCCCGTTTCAGGACATCCCATTTGCTGTCCGGGATAATCATGGCGTCAATGGAGATTGACAGTCCGCCGGTGGTGGAATAGCCGTATCCTATGTCCTTTAACCGGTCTGCCAGAATCACCGTTGCCTTGGGCCCCTTGTGGCGATAGGTGTAATCCACCAGATCTCCGAGGGTTTTTTTGTTTAAAACCTTGTTGATCATGTCAAATGGGATCTCGGAGCGTTTTTCAATCACCTGAAAGATATGGTACCTGCCTCCTTCATGGGTGATTCCGCTTACATCGCCATCTTCCATTGAAAACACTGAATTTACCTCGAAATCCGGGAGCTGAAAGATCTCCTGGAATTCTTCTGCATTCAAAAGGCCTATATTGCCGTCGTAGGACCTGTCAAAAGCTTCGGAATACTGACTTACCAGTTCCTTAAACGAGGCGCCTTCTTCTACAGCCTCGACCACCTCATCGGCCTTTTCCCTGGAAGTAACCATGATGTGGCGGAGTATGTAGCTTTCTCCCTTGGGGATTATCTCCCATAGCAGCACGCGGCCCAGGGTGGTCTCCACCCTGCTTCCCTTGACGCGCACTTCAACCTTTGCATGCAGATCCACCACCCCGGCGTCATAGGCTGCCCTGGCCTCGTCGACATCGGCAAACTTCATGCCGCTTCCCCGGGCTCCCGGGATACCGAGGGTCATGTAATATATCCCCAGCACGATGTCCTGGGTGGGCACGATAATGGGCGCTCCGTTTGCAGGCGACAAAATATTGTTTGAAGCAAGCATAAGCGCCCTTGCTTCTATCTGGGCCTCCATTGAAAGAGGGATGTGCACCGCCATCTGGTCGCCGTCAAAGTCTGCGTTAAAGGCCGTGCATACCAGCGGGTGCAGCTGGATTGCCTTGCCCTCTATGAGGACGGGCTCAAACGCCTGGATTCCGAGCCGGTGGAGCGTGGGGGCCCGGTTTAACATTACCGGGTATTCCTTTACCACCTCGTCAAGGGTGTCCCAGACCTCGGGGGTGCGCTTTTCCACCCATTTTTTGGCGCTTTTCACCGTGGTGACTATGCCCTTTTGCTCCAGGCGGTGGTAGATAAACGGCTTGAAAAGCTCAAGTGCCATTTCCTTGGGAATTCCGCACTGGTGCAGGCGCAGGTTAGGCCCTATTGTGATGACGCTTCTGCCGGAGTAGTCAACCCGCTTGCCGAGCAGGTTCTGGCGGAACCTTCCCTGCTTGCCCTTGAGAGTTTCGCTCAAGGATTTCAGGGGGCGCTTGTTGGTTCCTGTGACAACCCTTCCCTGCCGTCCGTTGTCAATAAGGACGTCCACGGATTCCTGGAGCATGCGTTTTTCATTGCGAACAATTATATCCGGCGCACGCAGCTCCATTAAGCGGCTCAGGCGGTTGTTGCGGTTGATCACGCGCCTGTAAAGATCGTTTAAGTCAGATGAGGCAAAACGCCCGCCCTCGAGTGGAACCAGCGGCCTTAAGTCAGGAGGCAGAACAGGAATCACGTCGAGGACCATCCATACCGGGTCCAGCCCGGACTTGCGGAAGGCGTCGACCACCTTGAGCCTCTTTGCCAGCTTCTTGCGCTTTGCATCAGAACCGGTTTGAAGAATCTCGGTTCTGAGTTCGTTATAAAGGGCTTCTATATCGATCCGCTCAAGAAGGGTCTTGATTGCTTCTGCGCCTATCCCGCCCTCGAACTTGTTTCCATAGAGCTGCCTGGCTTCCCTGTATTTTTCCTCTGAGAGCAGCTGAAGCTTTGAAAGCCCGGTATCCTTGGGATCAATAACAATGAAGTTATCGAAGTAAAGGACCTTTTCCAGGTTCTTCAAAGTCAGGTCCAGCAGGTTGCCTATCTTGCTGGGCAGGCTTCGCATAAACCAGATATGTGTCACGGGAGCGGCCAGATCGATATGGGCCATCCGCTCGCGCCGCACCTTGGACTGGATCACCTCGACGCCGCATTTCTCGCAGATAACCCCCCTGTGCTTCATGCGCTTGTACTTGCCGCAGTTGCACTCGTAGTCCTTGGTGGGGCCGAAGATCTTTGCACAGAAAAGCCCGTCGCGCTCCGGCTTGAAAGTCCGGTAGTTTATGGTCTCCGGCTTTTTTATTTCTCCGTGAGACCAGCTGCGGATCTGTTCGGGAGAGGCCAGTGCAATCTGAACCCCTTTGTAACGATTCGGATTCTTCGGTTTGGTGAAGAAATCGTAGATCGTCTCCAATGCTTTCTCCTTGAATCGATTGAATTATTCGGTGTCTTCAACCAGGGTGATATCGAGTCCCAGACCCTGAAGTTCTTTTGTCAGCACCCTGAAGGATTCCGGCAGTCCCGGCTCAAATACGTTCTGGCCCTTGACGATTTTTTCATACATCCGGGTACGTCCCGCCATGTCGTCGGACTTTACCGTTAAGAACTCCTGCAGGGAATAGGCTGCACCATAGGCCTCGATGGCCCACACCTCCATTTCCCCGAGACGCTGGCCTCCGAACTGTGCCTTGCCGCCGAGCGGCTGCTGGGTAACCAGCGAATAAGGACCTATGGAACGGGCGTGCAGTTTGTCATCAACCAGGTGATGGAGCTTTAACATATACTTGGCGCCGACGGTAACTTTCTCGTCAAAGGGCTGGCCGGTACGCCCGTCGTAGAGCGTCGCCTGGCCGGTTCTGCTGACACCGGCTTCTTCGAGCAGATCTTTTATTTCATCCTCCCTGGCCCCGTCAAAAACCGGGGTGGACATGAAAACACCGTCCCGGCTGTTTTCGGCAAAGACCATCATGTCCTGCTCGGACATCTCCTTCATCTGACGGTCCTCGTTGCTGCCGGAAAATATTTTTCTGAACTTCTTGCGAAGCTCCTTTGCCTTTCCTTCCTCGAGCATGGCATTTATCTGGTCGCCCAGACCCTTGGCGGCCCTGCCGAGATGGATCTCGAGTATCTGGCCCACGTTCATGCGCGACGGCACGCCCAGGGGATTTAAAATCATGTCCACGGTATTGCCGTCTTCAAAATAGGGCAGATCCTCTTCCGACAGGATTCTGGAGACAACTCCCTTGTTCCCGTGGCGGCCTGCCATCTTGTCGCCCACGGAAAGCGGACGCTTCATTGCCACGTAGATCTTGATCATCTTGATTACACCGGGGGGGAGCTCGTCGCCTTTTTCAATGGATTTAACCTGGTGGTCAAAAGCGCTTTTTGCCAGTTCCGCCTGCTCCCGGTAGCGGCCGAGGATTTCGGCTATTTTTTCCTCGGTCTTTTTGTCCTTTAAAGCGATCTGTTCGAATTTTCTAAGCGGCACATTCTGAAGCGTTTTCTTTTCCATGCGCGTGTCTTTTGCAATAAGGACCTTTCTGCCGTCAACCAGGTCCTCGGCGCACTGCTTGCCTGCAAGGAGGTTGATTATTTCGCTTCTTGCGGTATCCTTTATTATGCTGATCTCGTCATCGCGGTCTTTTTCAAGGGCCGCGATCTCCTCGTCTTCTATGGACCTTGAACGGTCGTCTTTTTCCACTCCCCGGCGCGAAAACACCTTTACGTCGGTTACGACCCCGGAGACCCCGGGCGGCATCCTCAGCGAGGTATCCTTTACATCGCCTGCCTTTTCACCGAATATTGCCCTGAGCAGTTTTTCCTCTGGAGAAAGCTGGGTTTCGCCCTTTGGAGTGACCTTCCCCACCAGTATATCACCGGGGACCACCTCTGCGCCCAGCCGGACAATACCGCTGTCGTCGAGATCCTTCAAAGCCTCATCTCCCACATTGGGGATATCGCGCGTAATCTCCTCGCGGCCGAGCTTGGTATCCCTGGCCAGTATTTCGAACTCCTCGATGTGTACCGAAGTAAACACCCCGTCCTTTACCAGCCTTTCACTTACCAGGATGGAGTCTTCGAAGTTATAGCCGCCCCAGGGCATGAATGCCACGGTGACGTTCTTGCCAAGGGCCAGTTCGCCGTGATCCGTGGCAGGGCCGTCAGCAATGACTTCGCCCGCCTTGACCCATTCGCCCTTGCTCACGGTGGGCCGCTGGTTAAAGCATGTGTTCTGGTTCGACCTGGCGAACTTGCCCAGGTTAAATATTGATACATCCTTCTGGGAAGGATCGTCGCTGGGCTCATGCTGCAGAACTATCCTGGAGGCGTCCACATCCACGACTGATCCGTCCCGGGGCGCGACAACCGTCACGCCGGAGTCCTTTGCAACAATACTTTCCACGCCCGTGCCCACAAGAGGAGCTTCTGTGTTTAAAAGGGGTACTGCCTGGCGCATCATGTTCGAGCCCATCAGCGCCCGGTTTGCGTCGTCGTTTTCCAGAAACGGAATCAGCGAGGCGGATATGCTGACAAGCTGGTTGGGGGAAACGTCCATCAATTCGATCTTTTCCCTTTCAACCATCATGAATTCGCCTTCCACCCGGGAAGTAACAGTAGGATTCACGTAAGTGTTGTTTTCATCCACCGGTGCATTTGCCTGGGCAATCGGGTGATCTTTTTCCTCGAATGCAGACAGCATGTGAACCTTGTCTGAAACGGTTGAATTTTCCACCACACGATAGGGGGTTTCAACAAATCCGAACTCGTTTACCCTGGCATAAGTACAAAGAGACACTATAAGGCCGATATTCGGCCCTTCAGGGGTTTCAATGGGGCAGATACGGCCGTAATGGGACGGATGGACGTCTCTGACCTCAAAGCCCGCCCTGTCCCTGGTCAGTCCGCCGGGGCCCAGTGCACTGAGCCGCCGCTTGTGAGTGGTTTCGGCAAGCGGGTTTGTCTGGTCCAGAAACTGCGAGAGCTGGCTTGTGCCGAAAAATTCCTTCACCACCGCGGATACCGGCTTGGGATTTACAAGATCATTGGGCATGAGGGCATCGACTTCCTGCATGCTCATGCGCTCCTTGATGGCACGCTCCATGCGGACCAGGCCTATGCGGTACTGGTTTTCCAGAAGTTCGCCCACCGCACGGACGCGCCGGTTTCCGAGGTGGTCGATATCATCGACTGCCCCCTGGGTGTCGCGAAGTTCCACAAGAGTACGGGCCGTGAGCAGTATATCCTCACGCCGCAGTGTTCGGGTATCAAGCGGAGTGTTTATATTTAGCCTGTGGTTCATCTTGAGCCTGCCCACGCTGGACAGGTCGTAATATGCAGTCTTGAAAAACAGGTGGTCTATAAACTCCTGGGCCACCTCTGGTGTAACAGGGTTGCCCGGCCGCAGCCGCCTGTAGATATCTATAAGTGCTTCCTCCTTGGTGCCGGTCTTGTCCATCATGAGTGTCTTGCGCACGGACTGGCCAGCAAACGGGCCCTCCATGACAAGTATTTCAAAGAACCCGACACCGGAAGCCCGGATTTTTTCAAGCAGCTCGCCGTCAAGGGTATCGTTCGGTCGGGCCAGAACCTCGCCGGTTTCAGGATGCACCACGTCCAAGGCCACCACCCTTTCCTCGAGCTCGGTTTCGGTCATGGGTACATGCTCCATGCCGGCTGCCTGCATCTGGCGGATGGCCCGCTTTGTAATCATCCGGCCCTTTTTTACGAACACGTCGCCTGTCTCCGGATTCACGATATCTTCGCCCGGCCGTTCTCCCTTGAGAAACTCAGGATTGAAATCCCGCACAAACCTGTCTTGTTTTATATAGATCTTCTCGGTGTTGTAAAAGTAAGACAGAATATCGTCATCCGTGTAGCCCAGAGCCTTGAAAAGCAGGGTTACCGGGAATTTACGCCGCCTGTCGATGCGCACGTAAACTATATCCTTGGGATCGATCTCCATGTCAATCCAGGAACCGCGCACCGGTATTATGCGGGCGGTGTATATGATTCTTCCGCTTGAATGGGTCTTTCCCTTGTCATGATCAAAAAAGACCCCGGACGAACGGTGAAGCTGGCTGACTATCGCACGCTCCGTGCCGTTTATTATAAATGTTCCGCGGCTTGTCATAAGCGGGATGGTGCCGAAGTAGATCTCCTGCTCCTTGATGTCGCGGATGTTTGAGACACCGGTTGTCTTGTCGGTATCGTATACCACCAGCCGCACGCGTATACGCACTGAGATCTCATGGGTCATTCCGCGGTTGATGCACTCGTTTACCGAGTGCTTGACCTCGCCGAAATTATACGAAACAAACTCAAGCGAGGCCGTGCCGGTGAAATCCTTTATGGGAAAAACCGAGTTAAATACAGCCTGCAGGCCGGTATCCCGGCGGTTTTCAGGGGCCACATCCATCTGCAGGAACCGCTGGTAAGATTCCCGCTGAATCCCGATAAGATCCGGGATATCTACAATGGTTTGGATTCGACCGAAATTTTTCCGGAACCGTTTATATTTCGGCGGATTTCCTGTCATTTCGTCTCCAAATAAATTGTTTTCGATTCAATCAGGGAAAACGGCGGCCGGGAGGATCCCGGCCCCGATTATCGCTGTTTTATGGCAGCAAGAACTCTCGGCGCTTGCGCGCTTTCCTGTGTTACTTGATTTCCACGGAGCCGCCGGCGCCTTCGAGCTGTTCTTTCATTTTTTCTGCTTCTTCCTTGACCACGCCCTCCTTGACAGGCTTGGGAGCCTCTTCTACCAGGGCCTTGGCTTCCTTGAGCCCGAGGCCGGTAATCGCACGGACTTCCTTGATAACCTGAATCTTCTTGTCACCGGCAGAGTTGAGAATAACGTCAAACTCGGTCTGCTCCTCTGCGGGGGCGGCTTCCTCTCCGCCGGCGGCCGGGGCGGCTGCTGCCGCAACAGGCGCGGCCGCGGAAACCCCGAACTTTTCTTCGAGCTCCTTGACGAGCTCCGAGAGCTCAAGCACCGACATATTTGCTATAAAGTCAATTACATCCTGTTTGGTAATGTCTGCCATTTTATAATCCTCCGGATTTTATCTATTCAAAAAATTAGATGTTATATCAGCTGCACGCAAACCTGAGGAGGTTATGCGGCCTCTTTTTGATCCTTGATTGCCTGAAGGGCGTAAAGCAGGCGCTCCGGTACATTGGAAAGCGCTCTTACCAGCCCGCGCGGAACAGCGTTCATTGTTCCCAGAACCTGGGCAAGCAGCACCTCGCGCGGCGGCATTTCGGCCAGGCGCTTGACCCCTTCTGCGTCAAGCATTGAACCGCCCATCACCCCCGCCTTGATCTGCAGCTTGTCATTCTCCTTTGCAAACTGAGCAAGGGCCTTGGCCGGAACAACCGGGTCATCATAGCTCATTGCCACCGCGCTCGGTCCCTCGAACTGATCCTTGATAAGATCGACATCAGTATCGCTGGCAGCGCGGGTAAGAAGGGTGTTTTTAACCACCCTGAACTCAACGCCCGCCTCGCGCAGCCTGGTCCTCAGGTCGTTGATTTTCGGGACATTGAGGCCCTTGTAGTCAACAAGGATCAGAATCTTTTTCTGATCGAATTTCTCGCGGAGCTCTGAGACGAGTTCCTTTTTCTGCGAAATCGTAAGCACTTAATCCACCTCCTTTCTGAATCTGTAAAAACCACGGGCCTCCACAGCATCAGAAAGCCTGCCTCGGTAGGCCGGAAAAAACATTTTTTTCCGATTAAACACGCCTGATGGGGTGAACCTACGGTCTTTGACAGATATAGTATAAAGAATCCGGGCCAACAGGGCCCGGCTTCGGGTTAACCCTGGAAGGGAGCAATACAATTATAAATGTTAATAAGTTTGATGGAATCGTAAAAAGTTCCTAAAACCATTATAATCGCCAGACAATAAAATGATGAGTTCCTGATTTTACTTAACCACTTAAAACTTAACACTGCCTGTAAAAAGGACTTTTTACAGGCTTATCAAGTTTACCTGCTTAATCCAAATCCGAGACCCGGATGACACAATGAGCTAATCAGCTCCGAATATTGCCTGTTTCATTCAATAATCCGCGTTTGCCAGTGCCCCGGATTTCGAATTCAGAGGCCGGAAAAATCAATTTTCCGGGTCAACATGCCCTGATTACTTCAGCAACTCCTTGACATGGGAAGGATCCACCTTGAAACCGGGGCCCATTGTGGTTGAAACAGCAATGCTGCGAAGATAGGCTCCCTTGCTGGCGGCGGGTTTCAGACGCAAAAGAGTGTCCATGAAAGCCTTTATATTATCCAGCAGCTTTTCCGAACCAAATGAAACCTTCCCCATGGGCGCATGAACGATTCCGGTTTTATCCACCCTGAACTCCACCTTGCCGGCCTTTAATTCTGCCACGGCCTTTGCCACGTCAAAAGTTACGGTCCCCGTCTTCGCGTTGGGCATCAGCCCCCTGGGACCGAGTATTTTTCCTATCTTTCCCACCGAGCTCATTACGTCCGGGGTGGCCACAGCCTTATCAAAGTCGAGCCAGCCGCCCTTGATCTGCTCTACCAAATCGTCATTGCCCACGTAATCGGCACCGGCTTCCCTGGCTTCTTTTTCCTTTTCGCCCTTGGCAAATACCAGAACCCTTACATCCTTGCCCAGCCCGTGAGGAAGGACCACCGAGCCGCGCACCATCTGATCTGCATGGCGGGGATCAACCCCCAGCTTCACCGCGGTTTCCACGGTTTCATCAAACCGTACGTACGAGGATTCAAGAGCAGCCTGAACCGCGCTGGCGAAGTCCAGCCGATCCCGTGTTTCAAATTGCGACTTAACCTCTCTGTATTTCTTGCTTCGCTTGCGCATTGTATTCCCTTTAACTCCCTGTTTGCCGTTAAATCACTTCAAGCCCCATGCTTCTTGCCGTACCCGCAATTATCCTGCAGGCGCTTTCAACGTCCGGGGCGTTCAAATCGGGCATCTTGGTCCTTGCAATCTCTTCGACCTGCGACCACTGGACCTTGCCCACCTTTTCCGCCTTCGGGCTGCCCGATCCCTTCGCAATGCCGGCTGCTTTTTTCAACAGCACTGCCGCGGGAGGCGTCTTTGTGATAAACGTAAAAGTCTTGTCCTGATATATTGTTATCACCACTGGGGTGATAGTGCCCTCATCGCTTGCGGTGCGGGCATTGAACGCCTTGCAGAAGTCCATTATATTGACGCCGTGCTGGCCCAGCGCAGGGCCTATGGGCGGCGAAGGATTGGCCTTTCCGGCCTGGACCTGAAGTTTTACCTGGGCTACGACTTTCTTTGCCATGTCTCAAACATCTCCTGTTCTAATTTTTCGCTACCTGAACGAAATCGAGTTCCACGGGCGTGGACCGGCCGAAAATGCTTACCAGCACCTTGAGCTTGCCCTTTTCGGGGTTAACATCCTCCACCGTCCCGTTGAAATTGGTAAAAGGCCCGTCAATGACGCGGACCTCATCGCCGGCTTCAAAATAGAACTTGGGCTGCGGCTTGTTCTTGCCGGCCTCCATCCGGTTAATAATCTGTTCTGCCTCTTCATCCGGTATCGGCACCGGCTTGTCCCGTCCTCCGAGAAAGCCCGTGACCTTTGCCGTGTTTTTCACAAGATGCCAGGTGTCTTCATCGAGCTCCATCCGGACCATTATGTAGCCCGGATAAAACTTTCTGTTTGAGGTCTTGCGCTTTCCTTTTATCAGTTCCACGACCTGCTCGGTGGGCACAATTACCTCGCCGAATTTCTCCGGGTTGTCTGAGGCGGCAATGCGCTCTTCAAGATTTTGCTTAACCTTGTGCTCGAAACCGGAATAAACATGAATAATGTACCAATTCAGCGCCACGCCTTACCTCTTTTCATTTCTCTTTTTGGATCTACAGGATCAGACGCACCAGGCTGGACAACACAAAATCAACAATGCCGAGGTAGCCTGCGATGATAAACACAAATACAAGAACCACCGCAGTAGTCCCTATTGTTTCCTTGCGCGTCGGCCAGGTCACCCGGCCGAGTTCCACCTTTACCTCCCGCAGAAACTGCATCCAGTTGCCGAAATACCTGTCCAGCAACCTAACGACAAACGTCTGTTCCGATGCCGTGCGCCCGCTGCCGGTATAAGAGTGTTTCTGTTTTTTCTGTTTTACCTCTTTAACACCGGCACCCTGCACGGCCCCGCCGGAAGCTGCATGTTCAACCCGGCCCTCGCCGGAACCTGAATTTCCGTCCGATTTGTTTTTCTTTTTCTCGGCCGGCTTTTTTTTCTGCATGCGTGCCATTTCGGCTCCTGAAATATCGAAAGCTCAAAGTTGAACCCCAGTTTTGCCGCACTGCCTCTGAAGTGCCAACCTTTGAGCTTTTCTTTGATTTTTTGGCAGGCCAGGAGGGATTTGAACCCCCAACCACCGGATTTGGAGTCCGACGCTCTGCCGTTAGAGCTACTGGCCTGAATTACTTACGCATGACCTCAATTTGCCGCTGGCTTGATTATTTGGTCTCCCGATGCATGGTATGCAGCTGGCAGAAACGGCAGTACTTTTTAAACTCAAGCCTGTCAGGCTTTGTACGCTTGTTCTTCGTGGTGGAATAATTCCGCCTCTTGCATTCCGTGCATGCCAGGTTCACTTTGACTTTCAAGTATCTGCTCCTGATGAATCCGAGTTATTCTATGATTTCACTTACCACGCCGGCGCCCACAGTGCGGCCGCCTTCACGTACTGCAAACCGCAGACCCTCTTCCATTGCAATCGGGGTGATCAACTCCGCGGATATAGTCACGTTGTCGCCGGGCATAACCATCTCCACTCCCTCAGGCAGCGTGACAACCCCGGTAACATCCGTGGTCCGAAAATAAAACTGCGGACGATAACCCGAAAAAAACGGCGTATGACGACCACCCTCATCCTTGCTCAATACGTAAACCTCCGCCTTGAACTTGATATGAGGCGTAATCGAACCAGGCGCAGAAACCACCTGGCCGCGCTCTACCTCGTCGCGCTTTATCCCCCGCAAAAGCAGTCCCACGTTATCTCCCGCACGACCCTCGTCAAGCAGCTTGCGAAACATCTCTATACCCGTGCAGGTCGTGTTCATCGTGGGACGCATACCCACAATCTCGATCTTGTCGTTTACCTTGATCACACCGCGCTCAACACGGCCGGTTACAACCGTGCCACGACCGGAAATCGAAAACACATCCTCGATGGGCATCAAAAACGGCTTGTCAACATCCCGCTCGGGCTCGGGAATGTAGTCGTCGGTGGCATCCAAAAGCTCCCAGACACACTTGGCATCCTCGCTGTCAGGATCATCGTTTTCCAATGCCTTCAAAGCGCTTCCCCGGATAATAGGCGTGTTGTCGCCGTCAAAATCATAATTGCTCAAAAGCTCGCGAAGCTCAAGTTCCACCAGCTCGATTAACTCCTCGTCATCGACCATGTCGCACTTGTTCAAAAATACCACAATCTGGGGAACACCAACCTGACGGGCAAGCAGTATATGCTCGCGCGTCTGCGGCATCGGACCGTCGTCTGCCCCAACCACCAGAATCGCCCCGTCCATCTGAGCAGCACCGGTGATCATGTTCTTGATATAGTCGGCGTGGCCGGGACAGTCCACGTGCGCATAATGACGATTGGCAGTATGATACTCCACGTGCGCCGTGGAAATCGTAATACCACGCGCCTTTTCCTCCGGCGCCTTGTCAATCTTGTCAAACGGAATAAATTCCGCCTGCCCCTTTAGCCCGCAATGCTTCGTTATAGCCGCTGTCAATGTCGTCTTGCCGTGGTCAATGTGACCGATGGTGCCAACGTTTACATGCGGTTTCGTACGCTCAAATTTCTGCTTTGCCATCTTGCGTCCTCCCCATGATTTTATAACATCCCGTTGAAATCTCTACCGAGGCCTTCACAGTCAAGTAATGTTCAAGGTCCATGCACTCCAAGCCCACCGGTTGAATCAAAAGCGCCAATCCATAAGCAGCGATATGGAGCCCACGACCGGAATTGAACCGGTGGACCTCTTCCTTACCAAGGAAGCGCTCTACCTACTGAGCTACGTGGGCCTGATATACTTTTGCCACGGCCTGAAAATGGAGCGGGAGACGAGAATCGAACTCGCGACAATCAGCTTGGAAGGCTGAGGCTCTGCCAACTGAGCTACTCCCGCCGAGCAAAACGACCTTGTGACTCGCCAGCCATGTAGTACCTGTCATCCCGGCCGAAACCGGAATGTCCTACATTCAACCGCGTTTGCGGAAATGGTGGTGGGGGGAGGATTCGAACCTCCGAAGGCTGAGCCGGCAGATTTACAGTCTGCTCCCTTTGGCCACTCGGGAACCCCACCATTTTTTATTTGAACAACTTATGGAGCCAGCGGAGGGACTCGAACCCCCGGCCAACTGATTACAAATCAGTAGCTCTGCCAACTGAGCTACGCTGGCCTGTATGAATAAAAACACCCCGGTTTCAACTGCGACTGACGGGTGTTTTGCCCCTCTACCAGTTTTTTTAAAAAAACGCAATGCACGGGTGAAATCATCCCCGGATTTTCCACCCGGGCTTTGATTAATGCTCACTCGCTCTTTTGTGGTTAACCTGATCTCTTTAATATTTTATTAAAGCAATGTCAAGTAACAAATACAAAAGCCCATTGCAAGAAAAAAACAACGGGTTTTGCAAAGGCCCTCAGCGGCCGTGAATAATCTTGACATTGCTGCAGCGGTGGTGATAAAAGGAAAATCTTTAAGGTTTGCAAAATTTTTTAATTTTATACAAAAACCAACTTTTTCAGCGGGGTTTCAATCTTCTCATATGATAACCAACCTGTCCTTTATCAATAATATAAAATTAATACCTTTTTTAAAGCTGTCCATGGCATTTATTTTTATGCTTTCAATCTCTTTTTTTACAACGGGGTGCGCAGGCCTTTCGGGGTGGAATGACAAAACCCAGTCAGTCAACGAACAAAGCGGCGATTCACAAGACCCTGAACAGGACTCGGAAGACTCCGGGGAGGCTGACTCCGAAAAAATTGTCAAAACCGAATTTCTTCCCATCATTCCGCTGGAGGAAAGCAGCCAGCCTTTGAAAAAGCAGCAAACATCTGAAGACGCAAAGACCGTGCGCATCCAGTCCAGGTTTGACAAATCCCTGGAATTTTACCGGTCATCCCAGGATTACTGGCAGCAGGGCGAACTCGAAAATGCAATGGATGCCCTGGACAAGGCATATGCACTGATAGTCAACACTGAAACCGGGGGAGTTCCGGAATTCAGCCAACAGAAAGACGACCTTCGTTTCATGATATCCAAGCGTATTCTTGAAATTTACGCATCCCGCTACACAACGGTCAAGGGCAACCACGACGCCATTCCTGTAGTGAAGAACGAGGAGGTTGAAAAAGCGATACTACAGTTTACAAAAGGGCCCGGACGGCAGTTTTTCATTAACTCCTACCGCCGCTCCGGAAGATACCGGCCCTATATTAAGGAAAAACTCGATGAAGCCGGCCTGCCGGAAGAACTCTCCTGGCTTCCGCTCGTTGAAAGCGGTTTTAAGACCAATGCTCTTTCCTCAGCCAGGGCACTGGGCATGTGGCAGTTCATAGCGTCAACAGGTCACAAGTTCGGCATGGAAAGGAACCGCTACATAGACGAAAGGCTTGATCCTTTCAAGGCCACTGAAGCCGCAATACAATACTTAAAGGAACTCCATGAGATCTTCGGCGACTGGAAAACAGTCCTTGCGGCCTACAATTGCGGGGCGGGGCGGGTGCTCAGCGTAATCCGCACACAGAATATCAATTATCTGGATGACTTCTGGGATCTTTACCAGCGGCTGCCCAGGGAAACTGCAAGCTACGTGCCCAAATTCATGGCCACCCTCCATATACTAAACAACATGGAAAAATATGCCATGGATGGTATTGTGATGGACGAGCCGCTTGAATTTGAAACCGTCGAGGTGGACAAACAGGCCACGTTAAGAGACATAGCAGATGCCCTTGACACCACCGAGGAAAAATTGAGTTTGCTCAACCCTGAGCTCAGATACAAGGTTCTTCCTGGTGAAAACTATCCCCTGAGGGTGCCGCCAGGCAAAAAGGACACACTGCTCGCAGAGCTCGACAGCATAGAAGAACAATACCAGAGCCCCCACAACATCCTTTATCACCGGGTTGGAAAAGGCGAATCACTTTCCAGGATCGCAAAAAGATACAATACCACAGCAAAGAAAATAGCATGGTACAACAATATTGAAAGTGAAAGCTATATTGTGGCAGGACAGCTTCTGAAAATACCGCAGGCAGGGGCTTACGCCTCGCGCGGCAAGCCCGCAGAGCAGATGCGTACCATTGACTACAGTGTCAAGCGCGGCGACTCGTTATGGGTTCTTGCAAAACGATACAACACCACCACAAAAAAAATAAAGGAATTAAACAATCTGGGCTCTATGAACCTCCATATAGGCCAGAAGCTAAAGATACCTTCAGGAAGCAAGGGAGACAAGGAGGTATACCGCGTCAAAAAGGGTGATTCACCATATACAATAGCCAGGCGCCATAACATGAAACTCGAACGCCTGCTGATTTTAAATGAGCTAAACAAAAACGCCAGCATCTACCCCGGCCAGAGCCTTTACGTGGAATAAAAACAGACAGCGGCATGATGCCGGGCTCATCCAGAAAGCACCGGCCCTCCGCTACACCATCTTAAAGACGGCATGGTCGTTTTCTGGTTTTTTCCGTAGTTTGACCGAAATCGGGATCGGGATCGGTATCAAAATCGACTTCGATCCCGATAAAACTGAAACAGCATAACAACAGCCTGATAATCCTCCGCCGGAAATTGCTGATCCCCCCATAACTTGACACCTTGCTTTACGGCAGGTATATGAAAGCAATGCGTCATCGTCAGCCGCAGCCCTGACAGGAAACAAAGTTTTTTTCACCCTTGAAAAATCCGGAGCTGCAGTCACATGAGAGGTTTGTACTTTCTAGTAATCCTGGTGACGGTTACCGTAATTGACCTTGTGGTCCCGTATTTCTTCATAGGCCACATTGCCAGCCTGTGGGCAAGTTTTTTGTTCTGGACCGCGCTGACATTTCTGGTGATCGTGTTTGCAATAGTTTATACCGGACAATGGGGGAAAAGCCCTTGAAACCCCTGTATGTCTGGATCGCAATGCTGGGCTGGACCGCTGCAGCCCTGTGGATAGCGGCTGCAGCCAGAAAGAAAATGAAGCCCGGGGCCAGCGAATTCTTCATCGGCGGACGCAGGCTGCGGGGATTTGTCTCGGGCATGACATATGCCGCCACCACCTACAGCGCATTTATGCTGGTGGGGCTGGTAGGGCTTACCTACCGCTCAGGAGTCGGCGCCCTGGGCTTTGAAATGACCTACCTTATCTTTACAGTGCTTCTTCTAATAACTTTCGGCCCCAGGTTCTGGATAGTGGGAAACTGGTACGGACACATAACCCCGCCGGAACTGCTGGCAAACCGTTATCACAGCCGGTGGGTGGCTGTGATTGCCGCAACAGTTTCTTTTATAATGCTTATTCCCTACGCCTCGGTCCAGCTTATGGGAATGGGGTTTCTGGTGGAGGGTATCACAGACGGCCGGATCCCTTTTATGGCCGGAGTTTTTATAATGGCCGCCCTGTCAGGGTTTTCCGCCCTCTGGGCTGGCATGCGCTCTGTTGCATGGACCGACGCGTTCCAGGCAGTGACCATGATGGCCACCTCAGTGATTGCACTGCTGTTTACAATTTATCATTTCTTCGGCTCGCCCGGCGGCTTTACATCAGCCGCAGAGGAAAAAATCCCCGAACTTCTCAGGTTTGACTGGCCGCCTGAATTATTTATAGGGCTGACTCTTCCCTGGGCCTTTTTCGCGCTGACAAATCCGCAGGTATCCCAGCGCATGTATATACCGGAATCCATTGTCAGCCTGCGGCGCATGGTTATCTATTTTTCCGTTTTCGGCTTTTTATACACCATTATAAGCACCCTTTTCGGCCTGGAGGCGGCAATTGTCTTTCCCGGGCTGGAAAACCCTGACAAGGCAATGCCTCACATGCTGGCCCGGGTGCCTTCATTGCTGGGAGTGATAATATTTGTCGGGATATTTGCAGCCGCCACCTCGACTCTCGGCTCGATCATCCTGACCTTAGGCTCGCTTTTTGCCCGGGATATAGCAAGAAACATAAACCCTCAGATCTCGGAAGCCGCTGAGCGCAGCACGGGAAGGATTGTAATTGTATTTCTGCTGGCCGCATGCATGGTGTTTGCCTGGCACCAGCCCGGGCTTATAACAGTGATATCAAGCATGGCCTCGGGCGGCCTGCTGGTTATGGCTCCGGCCATTATAGCTGCTTTTTTCTGGGCCAGGGCTACTGCTGCGGGCGCCCTTGTCTCCATGATCGTCGGAGGCATCGCGACAGCCACCATGTATCTGTCAGGATTTTATCCGCTTGGCTGGTGGCCCTCGGTCTGGGGCGGAGCGGTTACGCTGATACTTTTTGTAAGTGTCAGCCTGATTACCGCTCCCCCGGACGACGCTCACAAATTTATTAAATCCGTGGAAAAAGAGCTCGCGGCTTATCGTTTCAGATCTGCAACTGCCAGGACCCGCCCGTATTGAAACTCCACAAAAAGGACGGTGCCTGGCACAGAAAACAGCTTTACCTGCGCACGCAGCATTGCTATACTCCGGCTAAGAGCAAGCGGTTTTACTTTTCAATGCTCCTTTTTCCCATTTGAAGGCCCCTGATATGAAAACCGGAGATATTGAAAATCTGCGACATAGATCATTTCAAACGTATAAACGACAAATACGGACATCAGTGCGGCGATCATGTATTGCATGAGTTTGCAGGGATAATAAGGTCCAGCATTCGTGACGGCGTGGATACACTCGTAAGATACGGCGGCGAGGAATTCCTGCTGCTTCTGCCGGAAACAGATATCTCCGGGGCCTTTTGTATCGCTGAGAGGCTTCGCCTATGCATTGCAAAAACGGCCATCACCTGGAAGAACACTACAATCAGGCTTACCGCAAGTTTCGGACTGGCCGAATACGATTACAGAGGCTCTAATGAAAAAACAGGCAGTGACGACCTTATAATGGTTGCGGACAAGAATCTTTATCAGGCAAAGGCAAACGGCAGAAATGTAGTTTTCGGAGCCGCGAAATAAGTTTTCCGGTGCAACGCGGTCCCGGACCTTAGAAACT
>JBKHES010000003.1:0-63677 GCA_046540695.1 Desulfobacterales bacterium | reverse complement strand
AAATAAAAAAGCATTGCCCGTTACAGAATTGAGGGCATATGCAACTAAAACTCAATCCGGGCATCCTTTTTAATTTAAAAGGGTGCCCGGTTGACGTCTTGAGCCCCTGATCGAAAAAAGCTGTGGTTGCGGGACCGATACAGCCGATAGCGGGTCAAAGGGCCTCGGCCTCTTGCTGGCTCAGCAGCCGCATGGCCTCCCCGCAGCAGACAAGTTCGCCGTCTCCGGACTGCAGCACGGAAACCACATTTCCACAAATATCGCACTTATAAACCTGCCCTGTTTCTGTCATTTCAATTCTCCTTTTTTAATCCATGGGTAAAAACGTGCTGTCCCTGATAATACAGGACAGCTGCGCCTGGTTCGCCATCCCTTTCCGGGCGAATTCAAAGACCTGATAGATTGCGTTTACATGCTCACACGCTTTCTTCCAGCCCGGGCTGCATGTATGACTATAAATATATACCCGGCGCATTCAGTGTCAAATCTCCGGGCCGGCCCGGATTTGACACCCCGGCGGGGCACGCCTATATCCTTTATAGGGGCATGAAACTCACGGCTGCGCGAAGCAGCAGGAAAAAAGGAGGCCATCTTATGCACGGAGGGCAGATCATTGCCCAGGGCTTGAAGGCCCGGGGCGTGGAATTCCTGTTTACCCTTTGCGGGGGGCATATATCACCCATACTCGTCGCCGCAAATGAAGCCGGTATAAGGGTCATAGATGTCAGGCAGGAGCCTACTGCCGTGTTTGCAGCAGATGCAGTCTCACGCCTTACCGGCATTCCAGGCGTGGCGGTGGTGACTGCGGGGCCGGGAGTTACAAATTCGATCACCGCAGTCAAAAACGCTCAGATGGCCCAGTCCCCGCTGGTGCTTTTCGGCGGGGCTCCTGCTACTGTTTTGCGGGGAAAGGGGGCGCTTCAGGATATCGAACAGATAAAGCTCTTTGAAACCCTGGTTAAGTGGTCGGCCTCGGTTCAGAAGGACTGCGATCTGCCGGGAATCGTGGAGGAAGCGTTTGATGTTGCCAAATCCGGGGTGCCTGGACCGGTATTTATAGAGTGTCCCATTGACCTGCTTTACGACGAATCCCTGGTACGGCAATGGTATGAACGCAAACAGGGCTCTCCCCGGAGTTTTGTCGACCGGGTGACCCGCTGGTACCTGCGCCGGCACGTGGACAAACTCTTTGCCTGTTCCCCGGTCAGCGCGGATTTCGCACAAAAATCCGGAATTGTGCCGTTTTCGCTGGACCCGGACGAGGTGAAAGCCGCGTGCCGCAAAATTCTGGAGGCCAGAGCCCCCGTGCTGGTCCTGGGCAGCCAGGCCGCACTGCGGACTGAAAAAGTGGATGCACTTTCAGAAAAACTGGGCCTCCTGGGCATCCCTGTGTTTCTGGCCGGAATGGCAAGAGGCCTGCTGGGCCCGGATCATCCCCTGCAGTTTCGTCACAAAAGAAGCCGGGCCCTCAAAGAGGCCGATCTGGTAATCGTTGCGGGCATGCCATGTGATTTCCGTCTCGATTACGGCAGGCAGATAAACAAAGACGCCTTCCACATCGCAGTCAACCGGAGCAAAGAAGCCCTGAAATTCAACAAAAAGCCCGACCTTGCCGTTCATGCGGACCCTTCTACATTTCTGCTGGCCCTGGCAGACGCCTGCGGAAGCCTGCGCAGGGAGAGGATCAGCGGATGGATCGGGCGGCTGCAGGCAAACGAAGGCGAACGCGAAGATCAGATCAAGGAATATATGGGAGAGCAGACAGATTACATCAATCCCCTCTACCTGTGCAGCCGGATCAACCGGGCTATGGATACAAACAGCATCATAGTCAGCGATGGCGGGGATTTCGTTGCCACGGCGTCCTACCTGGTCAAACCCCGCGGCCCGCTTTGCTGGCTCGATCCGGGACCTTACGGGACCCTGGGTGTGGGGGCGGGTTTTGCCCTGGCTGCGGGCCTGGTCCGCCCGGATGCCGAAATATGGCTCCTTTACGGGGATGGTGCAGCCGGATACAGCCTGATCGAGCTCGACTCCTTTGTCCGCCACAATGTGCCGGTAATTGCAGTTGTGGGAAACGATGCCGGCTGGACCCAGATCACCCGGGAGCAGGCCGAAATCTTCAAAGACGAAACAGCCACGAAACTCGAGTACAACAATTATCAACACATTGCCGAAGGCCTGAATGCAAAAGGGTTTCTGATTTCGGATGCTGCGGAAATCGACACGGTCCTGGAACAGGCCAAGGAGGCCGTGCAAGGAGGAAAAACCGCACTGGTCAACGCTTTGCTCGGAAAAACCGACTTTCGCAGAGGCTCGATTTCAATGTAGCTGCTTCTGCACACTGATACGGAGCTTGCCGCAGAAGAAATCGTCCAGCAGTACGGCAAATGTCAGGGATACCGGGATTTTTTTCAAGGTGTGCAGGCAACATTTGAAATTGGTATGATAAAGACGGATCAGGGCCTTTGACGGCCTGATCAGATCAGATACTGACCAAAAAGGGCGGCAAGGCCGAGAAAACTTAAAAAACCGACAATGTCCGTAACCGTTGTCAACAAGATTTCGGTGTCGGGCGGGACAGGGACTGCAGTGTTTCATGATCCTCTGCACCGATTATATCCTGAAGCAAGACCCGGCCCAGCAGCCTGCCTTCTATATCCACCAGGTAGATTAGGGTCAGATTTTTTGCCTTAAGGCGTCTGATTCTGCTGATAACCGTTTCAATCTCATCATCGGGGTGGAAACTGACCACCCGGGTTGTCATAAGACTTCCGGCCGTTCCTTCAGGATATTTCAAAACTTCCACAATCTCATTGCGAACAGGCTCCGGCAGCCGGTCAAGGCAGCGAGATCTGGTTTCAGTGTCAAGCCTGGAAAAGATGCAGGCCAGGTAAGCCGGGTCCAGAATCTGAGAGATTTCACCAAGATTGGAGACGTCTTTTACCAGTATTGCGGCAAGAGCGGGATTGATCAAACGAAGCAGCAGCGCCGCATCAGCAACTGTCATTGAATTTAAGATGTCGAGTGCATGGGCGTCAGGCAGCTGTTCAAACCTCTCAGCCGCATCATGAGGATATCGTTTAAAAAAATCTGCAGCAAGAGAGCTGGCAAGTGTCTGAGACTCAGGATTCATCAGGAGACTCCGGTTGTTTTGTTCTCACAGAAGATGCAGCTCCCAGCATTGCCAGCACGCCTAAAGCGTATAACTCCCCCAGGGCATTGCCGGTTTCCAGCAGTTCAGAACTGCGCCTCGCACCGCGGTTTTCGAGCTTATAGCGCTTAATGGTTTCGTATTCAATTACCCCCAGATAACGACCGCGACGATCAGTGACAGGCAGGGCATGGTAGCGGAACCAGGCAGGATGTTTCTGCAGATTTTCTATGGTCATATCTGCAAACACGGCAGTTACTTCGCGACTCATATAGGCGGCAAGCGGTTGATGTCTGAACTCGGAGCTGTGCAGCAGCTCCTTTAAATTTATTGCCCCGCACAATTTATAATCCGGATCCACCAGGTAAATGACAAGAGATGAGAAGACAGGTGCGGAATAAGGGCGGCAAGGTCGGGGTTTGACAATTCCATCAGATACGCCAGGGACACGTCTTTGTTTTTACCTTCAATCAAATTGGCTGCGGCCTCGGGATGCAGTTTTATGTAGCTTTGAACGAATTGGCTAAGCCCTGTCATGCAACACCTCTACAACCGCTTCGTTAAAACGCCTGGCAGGAATAATCAAGCGGCCCGACTCGCAGTCAAGGACAAACGAGGTCGTGGAAATATCAACCACCCTGCCCTCTTTCCCGTCAATAATAATACGGGCGCCTGTTTTTATATTCTTTTTGGCATAAAAGGCAGCCAGGATATTGGTCACAACAGGGGCTGAACCGATCCCAAAGGATAAAGCGCCTCCGGCCAGCAGGCAGGCAAGAATCACGAGTACACCTGTTGTGAGAAATTCAATTTCGATTCCGATCTGCTGAATGGCCACCAGGATGGTGACTGTCACACCGGCTAAATAGATAATATAACCGAATCGCGAAGCTGCTTGTATCCCGGCTGTTTTACCGGATCGGGAAACAACGTCTCCGACAATCCGGGAAACCAGAACACCTGCAATGAGTACGGCAAATGCGCCGATGAGCCTGGGCAAATATGAGGAAGCCAGCATCATCCAGTGATCTATGACATTGAAGCCAAACACCTGGGAGGAAAAAACAATAAAAATAAGGATCGTAATCCAAAAGACCCCGCGGGCCAGACCATGCCCCAACTGCTGTAAAAAGACCAGGGGAAACCAGCCAGGCAGGATCGAGGATCTGGTGGATTTGAATCTTTCTATGCAAAAGCGCGTGAGCCGTGCAAAAACAAGGGCGATCAGTATCCCGGCAATCAGAATCAAGGCCGCGATCACCAGATCCGGCAGTATCGCTGCCAGTCGGTTAAAAAGCGAGTGTATCACTTGCTGCATCCTGTCCACAGGCCAATATCTCCTCTTTATTACTCATTCAGCGATTGTAAGGAATCAGGGTAAATCGCTTTTGATACTCCAAATGTATAATCAGATTTAAATGGTGTGCAAAGCCGTATTCGCAGGCTGATATTGTATGCAGGCCAAATGATGAGTTTGAACTGAAAAAGCAAAAAGTAAAAAATCCCGTTTTCGAAGGATCAAGGTGCAGTAGTGAATAAAATAAAAAAGCATTGCCAAGGGTTTGAAAGCCTGGGGTGATGATGCGGACTGATAAGATGTATTATAATTTCCTGCCGGGGGCGGTCTTTAATTTCCGAAACCTACGGGCTTCTTAATCCCTGATTGTAATATTTCATATTTTAAGGTATCAAGGAGTGAAAACCGGCACCCGGCAAGCGGTGGCGTCCAAAAACGAAAATCCTCAAACCGCTTTATGACTCAGAAAGATTCTAACAGACTTGATCCTGCAGACACCCCCGGACTGCAGGATGCCGAGCAGGTTATGGCACGACTGCTTCTTGCCGCCAAAAACCTGAACCTGTATCCTGAAAATCACACCATCTCAAAAAAATCGCTCCGGGATCTCCACGACAAACTCACTGCATTCATAAACAAATACGGCGAATTCAGCCTGGAAGTGTATAAGACCCACACTGAATACCAGGGAAACAAGCTGCTGGCGGAAAACAGCGCACACCAGAACCTGGCTTATCTCTGCTACCGCGACGGCATCCAGCGGCTTATTTTTAGCAGTGGTGTTTCCTGTTCAGAACTGGAGGAATTTTTAAAGATAATTAACTCGCACCAGGTCATGGAGGACGAAACTCAGAGCGACATAGTAACCGACCTGTGGGAAGCAGACTTGTTTAACATCGAGTACCACACCAATGAGCGGATCTGGCAAAACGAGCCTCTGCTCGATCTTTCCCGCCTAAGGCCGGTTCCGCCTGATGCCGAGCCCGGCGGGGAAGACGCATCACAAGCCGTACCAGACTCAGCCGGAAGCACCACAGTATCGGATATAGAGCTCTGGGAACTTTCAGAACACGAAATTGAAGAAACCAACCGGATGGTGGCCCTGGAGGAATCCAGAAATTTCAACCAGGATGTCTTCGATGTCCTGCTTGTCATCCTGAATGAACAGCGCGACCACAGGGATTATGCTCAACTGCTTGAAATAATATACGAATGTTTTCAAAACGAACTTGCGGAAAGAAATTTCTCCCGTATCAGCAGGTTCCTGAAAAACTTTTACGCGATACGCGATGCTTACAGCGAAGACAACCATTGGGCCCTGTCATACCTGGACGATTTCCTGCGCATGATTTCCGGGCCGAATGCGCTGTCACCTCTCAGTGATTATCTCGAAAAAACAGCTGCAGAGGATAATCAGCAGTTTGAAGAACTGGAAGAAATGATAGGCCTGCTTTCAGAAGAATGCATTTACAGCCTTGCACCGGTGCTGCCCAAAGTAAAGTCCAGGGGCGCCCGCCGGGCAACGGTGTCCGCGCTTTCCGGGCTGGCGCAGGCAGACCTTCGTCCGCTGATTTATCTTGCCAGAAACTCACAGTCGGCAGTGGCGGCAGAAACGATAATGCTTTTATCCGAAACCCTGGCAAATCTATCCGAATCAAGGAAAAAAGAGGCACTGCCGGTGCTTTTTGAAGCAAGCCACTCGGATGAGACCAACGTAAGGAAAACCGCGATTTCTGCCCTTACAAAACAGCAGGATGCAGATGTTTACACTCAACTGGTGGCCTTTTTTTCGGATTCAAACCCCGGAATCAGGAAAACGGTGTTTAGGTTTTTCTCCCGCAGGCGCAGCCCCGCAGCCGAGGCAGCCCTTATGGAAAGGCTCAGCCGATCTGATTTCACCAGAAAGGATACAGCGTTATTAAAGGCGCTTTACCAGGCTTTGGGCAATTGCGGCGGCAGTCGGGCAATTGATTTTTTAAAATCCAGGCTGTTTTCCCGTCCCTTTCGAATCGGGAAACTAAGGGCAATGCATCGTACAGGGGCCGCAATGGCACTGGGCCGCCTGCAAGAGCCTGAAGCGGGCCATATGCTGCTTAAAGCCTCAAAAAGCCTGTGGCCAACTATCCGCAGGGCTGTCAGGAGGGCAAAGGAGGCAGACAATGAACCCTGATGCAGCCAATCCCGGCACAGTCAACCCGGATCTGGAGGCCTATGAGCCGGGCGAGTCCTTTATATGCCATCTAACGCGTCTTCTTCAGCTGTCCAGGATCCACGGATCCGGCAACCGGCTGACCGTGGATGCAGCCAATAAGTTCATCCACGCAGGACAAGGACTTCTGGAAAACGATGACGAACTTACCATTGAAGCCTGCCAAGGCCGTTTTTTCATCCAGGGGGAAAAGCTGCTGCTGCGGAAAAAAAGCGCGGTACTTGTTTTTTCCCTGCTGGGCTGGTTCGAGCGGCTGGGGCTCTACGGACTGAAGTTTAATGCCGGGCTTGACAGCGTTACCCCGGAAATGGCTTATGAATTCGTCCATGAAATATTAAAAGCGCAGCATCAAAGCGACCCGGCAGACTGGCTTGGCAAGAGCCTTGAACAGGAACGTTTTTTCTGGGTGGATACAATAGCCGGCCCGGAGACCGGAACTGGAACTTCAGACTCCGAAAGAGCGGAACTGGCACACAAGATTTACTCCTATGCCTATAATTCCCTCAAGTCAGTAACCTACAAAATCGTTAAAGAAAACCCCCCAGGCATCCGCAAGCCCCTGCGGATAATCCAGGACATAACGGACCTGGCATTTGTAGACACCTCGGTTCTGATGGGGATTTCAACCATACGTGACTATGATGACTACACTTTTACGCACTCGGTCAACGTGGCGATTCAATCCATTTGCCTGGGGCATCGGATCGGGCTGTCGCGCAACAGCCTTTTGCGTCTCGGCATCTCGGCACTTTTCCACGATCTGGGCAAAATAGAAATACCGATAGAGATCCTAAACAAGCCCGGCCCGCTTGATTTTGCAGAGTTCAAAGAGGTCCGGCACCACCCGTTAAACGGGGTGCGAAGGATAACAAAACTGAAAGCAGCCTCAGAGCTCAAGGCAAGAATCATCCTGCCGCCGTTTGAACATCACCTCAGATATGATCTTTCAGGTTACCCGGAGACCGAATGGTCCAGGCCGCTGAGCCTGTTCGGCAGGATCCTGGAGGTCTGCGATGTATACGATGCCCTGACATCCTCGCGGATCTACCGGCAGTACCCGATGAGTCCGGACCGGGCCCTCGGCCTGATGCTGAGCAAATCAGGCAAGGATTTTGATCCAATAATACTTAAATGGTTTATTAACATGCACGGCGTAATGCCTTTGGGAACCCTTGTAAAACTAAACACCGGGGGTTTCGGCCTTGTCTGCAGCGGGGGCAATTTCAGGGAAAACAACATGCCCCGGGTTATTGTCCTCAAACACCAGGGGGGGCAATACGTAAAAGACGGAACAATTGACCTGAACCAAAGGGATGCTGATACAGGACAATACACATACACAATTGAAAGCACCCATCACCCCTCTGAGCTGGGAATTCAGCCGGCAGTCTACCTTATGTACGAATAAACAGGCCAATTAAAACCATCCCGGCTCGTTCGCCATGGATAAAATATTTAAATACTGTTTAAATATAACACCTTACGTAGTGTTCTCCGGCCAGCCCGGCAATCTGTTTCATCAACGAGCTTTTTAATGCCTGTTTTTTTCCGCCGGTGGATTGCCGGCGCCCCCAACAACTGCCTTAACAACGCGTTGACAAAACTGCTGCCATGTGCAATAGCAGGGCATCATTTAACCGGATGACCAAAACAGTTTACAGGTTTTCGCGAAAAAACCGGGGTTGAGCTTCCGATCAGATTATACTTGACAACAGCTTGCAAAATTCGTTTAATTAAGGGATTTATATAACCCTTTTATCCTTGCTCCGGTCCGGGTGGCCGGGGCTTTATCAGCCGAAAGGAGGAGGAATGAACAGGTACGAAAACATCACCATCATTGATGCGGATGTCGGCGAGGATGACAAAAAGGCTCTATTGGAGCGCATTGAATCGCAGATATCCAGAAAAAACGGGGCCCTTATCGAGTTTGATGATTGGGGCATGCGGAAGCTGGCTTACGAAATCCGCAAAAAAAAGCAGGGGCAGTATGTGCGCGCCGATTTCTGCGGAAACGGCGAAACAGTAGACGGAATCGAACGCATGCTGACTCATGACCAGCGGGTGCTGCGCTTTATGACCGTGGTTCTGGAGCAAAACGTGGATCCGGATGACATAAAGGCAAGACGGGAAAAGGGTGAGCAGGCCGAAGCCGGACCTGAAACCCAGAAGCCGGAAGCCGGGACCCAATCCGCTGAAACAACAGAGGAAACAGAAGAATCAACCCCTGCAAGCCAGCAAAAGGAGCAGTAAAATGGCAGTAATGAACAAACGACGCTTTTTCCACCGGCGCAAAGTCTGCCGGTTCTGCACGGACAGCAACCTGGTCATAGACTACAAAGACCCTGGCATGCTTAAATACTTTATAACCGAACGCGGAAAAATCATTCCCAGGCGCATTTCAGGCACATGTGCAAGGCATCAGCGCCGCCTTGCAGTGGCAATAAAGCGCGCACGCAAAATCGCCCTGCTGCCTTACGTGGGAACCTCGGACATGTAATCCGGCCCGGCAGCTACGGGCTAAAGCATTTTGGCTCATGGGGGCAAAATCCTGTGCCCACACAGACTACAGCGGCAAACCCGAGGGACTTTCTAACCGGTGCAGGCATTCTGGTTTTCTTAGGTGCGGTAACCCTCCACTTCCCGGTGTTCGGCTTCATTTGCTTTTTCTTGATGCCTCTGCCGGTGATTTTCTACCGAGTGAAACTCGGCAGAAACCCGAGCGGAATGATGGCGACTGCGGCAATAGCCGTGATATTGGTACTGGGTGGAAAGCATACCATAGACCTTTGGCTGATTGCATGCATGGTGGGCCTGGGGTTTGCCCTCGGAGACAGCCTGGAAAAAAATATTACAATAGAAAAGACAATTGCGTATCCTTGTGCAGCAGTGCTGGCAGGTGCAATTGCCGCCCTGATATTCGTGGGCAACATCTCCGGGCCCGGCCCCTGGGAAATGACATCGGATTATGTCAGCAAAAACCTGGAAATGACCGCTGCGGCATACCAAAACATGGATGCCGGAAGCAAAAGCACAGAGATGCTGACAGAATCGCTGGACAGGATCCATTATGTGCTTATGCGTATCATGCCGGCAGTGGCGGTATCAGGACTGGTATTCGCCGCATGGGCGAACCTGCTGCTTGCAAGGACAATCCTGCTGGCCCGGGGTATCATGCATACGGATTTCGGCAGGTTAAACCGCTGGAAAACCCCTGACACGCTGGTATGGGCGGTAATCGGATGCAGCCTGCTTGTGGTTGCAGCAGGGGAGCCGCTTTCGTTTGTGGGCGCAAACGGGTTGATCCTGCTGATGCTGATTTATCTTTTCCAGGGACTGGCGGTGATGTCATTTTATTTCGAGAGCAAGCAGGTGCCGGTGTTTCTCCGGCTGCTGATATATGCTTTTTTTGCCATTCAGCAGCTATTTGCGCTTTTGATAGTCGGAGTTGGATTTTTTGATACATGGGCGGACTTCAGGCGGCTGAGCGCTGAAAACGGCGACAGTGCCGGTTCTTCCTGACTGACAACACAAAATCACCCAATCATCGGAGGTTGAAGATGAAAGTAATATTAAATGAAACAATAGACGCTCTGGGCATTGTGGGCTCGGAAGTAGATGTTAAAAACGGCTATGCCAGAAACTTCCTTATCCCCCAGGGCAAGGCGGTGCCCGCAACCGAGGAAAACAGAAAAAGAATGGAGCAGGAGCGGGCCAAAATTGAACTGCAGATGGCCAAGGAACGGGAAAGGGCCGAGGAAATGGCCTCCCGTGTCAAGGGTTTGTCCATCCAGATACCCGCCAAGGTGGCGGACGAAGACAGGCTCTACGGATCGGTGGGCGTCAAGGAAATTGCCAATGCTCTTGAAAAACAGGGGATCGAGGTTCAGAGACGCTCAATACTGCTGCCCAACGCAATAAAAAACCTGGGCACCTACCAGGTGCCCGTGCGGATCTACAAGGACATTGAACCCGAGATAACCGTGGAGGTGGTCCCGGACCAGCAGAAATAGGCCGGGGGAATTTTTTACAAAAACAATTGACGAGGAAACAGCTGCAGCCATGAGCAATGACCCTTCTCTTCAAAAACTACCTCCGCAAAGCCTCGAAGCAGAGGAGTCCATTATTAGCGCAGCCCTTCTGGACAACAACGTCCTTTTGGATATACTCGACATCCTCACGCCCGAGGCCTTCTACAAGTCCGCACACCAGAAAATATTCGCCTCGATAACAGAGCTGTTTGCAAATGACGAGCCGGTGGACCTGGTAACCCTTACAGAGAGGCTCAAAAGCAAAAACCAGCTCGATTCTGCAGGCGGAGCGGTCTATCTGGCAAAAATCGTGGACACTGCTCCGGTGCCGGCAAACGCGGCGCATTATGCCAGGATCATACGCGACAAGGCGGTGCTAAGGCGCCTGATCTCAACTGCAAACGATATTGTGCAGAAATGCTACGACGAGTCCGGCAGCACAGAAGATATGGTGGATTTTGCAGAAGGCGCCCTGTTTGATATTGCCGATCAGAAGCAGAAACAAAACTTCTATCCCATCAGCAGGATAATTGAATCAAACATTGACGCACTGGAAGCCAGGCAGGGAAACAAGTCCCTTATAAGCGGCGTGCCCTCAGGATTTAAAAAGCTCGACCAGCTCACCTCGGGCTTTCAGGCCTCTGATTTGATAATAATGGCAGCCAGGCCGGGAATGGGAAAAACCGCACTTGCCTTGAATATCGCCCGCAATGCTGCGGTCGAGTCAGACACTCCGGTTGCGCTGTTTTCTCTGGAAATGTCAAAAGAACAGCTTTCACTTCGCCTTCTGTGCTCTGAGGCCAGAATAGACTCCTCCAGGGTTCGCGACGGCTTTTTCAACGAAGACGACTGGTACAGCCTTACCAATGCAGCAGGGGTGCTATCGTCTGCGCCCATATACATAGACGACTCTCCTGAACTTACCTCCCTTGACATCAAGACCAAGACCAGGCGCCTTAAGCGCGAAAAGGGCGTGGGCATGATAATAGTGGACTACCTGCAGCTCGTTCGCCCCCGCAAGACATACGAGCGCCGCGAACTTGAAATATCAGACATGTCAAGGACGATGAAAGGCCTTGCCAAGGAACTAGATATCCCCGTTATCGCGCTTTCCCAGTTAAACCGGAGACTTGAGGACAGAAGCGACAAGCGTCCGCAATTATCAGACTTAAGAGAATCAGGGGCCCTTGAACAGGACGCAGATCTGGTTATATTTATATACAGAGATGAAGTCTACAATGATGATGAAAACAATCCCAACAAAAACATTGCGGAAATTCATCTGGCAAAACAGAGAAACGGCCCCACCGGAACGTGCTCGCTGGTATTCAAGGGCGAATACACCAGGTTTGAAAACCTTGCATACGGTGAATACACCCCGGAACTGGAAGGGGCGTGACGCTGAGGACAAAAATTTAAAAGCTCCAGGGAGAATCCCTTAATACCCGAATGAAAAAAATTTCAGGAAACATCTCCGGACTCAAGGCCACCCAGGTCCGGCGGGTTGAAAACCTCTACCATCACCGGATACCTCCGGAATCCATCATCACTCCCGGTTTAGCTGATGAAATATGCACCCTAAGCGCCTGGACCAAAAGACAGATAGGTCTGTTAGTTGATCGCTCCGGCAGGATCGTCAGCGTGATAGTCGGGGATAACCAGAAAATCATGCTGCCTGATACCAGCGACTACAAAACCCCTCCCGGCAGATTGAAGGGACTGCGCTGCATCCACACCCACTTAAACGACGAGACCCTGACACGGGATGATTTAACCGACCTTTCCCTTTTGCGCCTGGATCTCATGGCAGCCATAACAGCCGGCAGCGACGGGGGTGCGGAAAATATGCATGTTGCACATATAATGCCTTCGCCTTCCGAAAAAGGCCAGCACCAGTTCATGCCCGCAGTCGACCCAGGGGATCCGCAGATCAACTGCATTGAGCTGATAAGGGCGATTGAAGACGAGCTGTCTGATTATCAGGCCCTTCGCGAAGTGGAAAGCGGCAGGGAAAGGGCGGTGCTTGTCAGCGTAACGGCAGCCCCGAAAAAAAAGGCAATGGCATCTCTTAACGAGCTGGCTGAACTGGCCCGTTCCAGCGGAATTGAAGTGATAGACACAATCGTGCAGCAAAGAAAAAAAATCAACCCCAGGTTTCTAATCGGGACAGGAAAGCTCGAGGAACTAACCATACACGCGATGCAGATCGGCGCCACCCTGGTGATTTTCGACCAGGAGTTAAACCCCTCCCAGATGCAGTCCATAACAGACCAGGTGGAGTTCCGTGTACTGGACCGCACACAGCTTATCCTGGACATATTTGCCCAGCGGGCGCAGTCCAGGGAGGGAAAGATACAGGTGGAACTCGCCCAGCTCAAATACATGCTGCCAAGGCTTGCAACCAAAAACACCGCGATGTCAAGACTTACAGGAGGCATAGGCGGAAGGGGCCCGGGCGAGACCAAACTGGAGATAAACCGGCGGCGGGTGCGCGACAGGATCACAAGGCTTGAAAAATCCCTTAAACAGGTAAGAAAACAGCGAAGCCAGCAGAAAGCCAGGCGGAATAAAAAAGACCTGCCTGTAATCTCGATTATAGGATATACGAATGCAGGCAAATCCACGCTTTTAAACACGCTTACCAACAGTTCTGTCCTGGCCGAAAGCAGGCTGTTTGCAACTCTTGACCCTTCGAGCAGAAGGCTTAAGTTTCCAAGAGACACGGACGTTATCATAACTGACACGGTGGGATTTATAAGGGATCTGCCCAATGAGCTGCGGGTGGCCTTCAGGGCCACCTTAGAGGAACTCGAAGGCGCAGACATGCTGGTGCATGTAATTGATGGTTCAAACGATGCCTGCAAAGAACAGATCGCTTCTGTGAAAAGCATCATAGACGAACTAAACCTGAGCCACATACCTGTAATAAACGTGATAAACAAGAGCGATCTCATAGACGGGCAGGCACTTGAGCAGCTTGCATGCGAAACCGGGGGAATCCCTGTTTGTGCAAAAAAATCCGAAACCCTGCATCCCCTTATTGAAAAAATGGAGCAGGCGGTCTCAGGCTCAGGGGTCCTGGTGGATCGTCAGCAGAAATGCGAAGATTTTCAAAATGATGCAAATCACTTGTTGACGGATTCGTCAGACCTGATATAAATAAATATCTCTATGGATTACAATTATATTAAAAATGCGGCCACGGGCGCTGCTTACGGTGCCGGAAAAATCCTTCTCAGCCATCTCGGCAATCTTGAAAAAATTGAAAAGAAGGGTCCGGAAGACCTTGTCACGTCCGCGGACACAGCATCCGAAACCCATATTCTTGAAACCCTGCACGAAAAATTCCCAGACCACGAGGTTCTCGCAGAGGAAAGCGGCAACAGTGCAAGCGGCGGCTCAGGATGCCTGTGGATCATAGACCCACTTGACGGAACCACCAATTTCGCCCACCAGCTGCCGATTTTCTGTGTTTCAATAGCGTTTGCGAAAGACGGTGAACTGCGTGTTGGAGTGGTTTTAAACCCTCTTACCGGAGAGCTTTTTACTGCCACGGCAGGCCGGGGAGCGGCTCTAAACGGCAGGAGCATTTCTGTTTCAGACTGCGACCGGGTATCTGAAAGTCTTCTGGTAACTGGTTTTCCCTATGACGTAAAAGAAGATACAGGCCCTTACATGAAGCGTTTTGAAAACTGCCTGAAGGCGGCAATCGGAATACGGCGGCTGGGATCGGCGGCCCTTGACCTGTGCTTTGTTGCCTGCGGCAGGTTTGAAGGGTTCTGGGAGCAGAACCTCAAACCGTGGGACACCGCTGCAGGAACCCTTATCGCAAGGGAAGCCGGTGGCACGGTTACGGATTTTTCAGGCGATCAATACGACCCGGACAAAAAGGAGATCCTGGCCACAAACGGCCATATCCACCAAGAGCTCAATTCAATCCTGAAATTGTAGAAAAGAGGAAAAATGAACGAAATCTACCTGGACAACCAAAACGAAGACGTTGTGGAATGCTTCGCAAGATTTGATATAAGATCCCGGATTTGTAGGAAATACTGCGCATTGAGGCTGAGGTGCGCCATTGAACAGTCAGAGCAGATGCGAATAGAGCAGCTCGAAGACCTTATGAGCTCCTATGAGGTAACAACCAACATACAGTAAAATTTTCCGCTACATATGCATCTTGCCGGGATTTAAAATCCCGGCGGGATCAAACGCAGCTTTAATCCTTTTCATCAGGGCAAGTGCTCCCTGCCCGATTTCCTTGTCCATGTAGGGCGCCTTTGCAATACCCACGCCGTGTTCACCTGAAATCGTGCCGCCTAGTTCAAGCGTATAATCAAAGATCTCATCAACTGCCTGCCCTGCTGCAACCGACTGTTCCGGCATGCTTCTGTCATACATGATATTGAAATGGATGTTGCCGTCCCCGGCATGCCCGAAGCTGACCATTGTCAGGCCGGTTTTTTCCCCGAGGGCCCTTATGCGTTCCACCATTTCAGGAAGCCTGCTGCGGGGAACCACGATATCCTCGTTTATCTTGTCCGGCCCATAGGTATAAAGGGCCGGGGAAATGGCCTTTCGAGCCTTCCACAGCCCTGCCGCCGCCTCGGGGCCTGCCGCGGTCTCAACATGAGCCGCCCCCTGCTGCATCAGGATTTCCTCGATTTTTTCAGCTGCTGTTTCAGCCTCATGAGCTGTACCGTCTGTTTCTATAAGGAGCATGGCCCCGGCATCCGGCGAAATTTCAGCATCAAGATAGTCCTTTACGCAGGAAATGGCGTTTCTGTCCATGTATTCAACCGCCCTGGGCACGATTCCGCTGCGCATTATTTCCACCACACACCCTGCAGCCTGCCGCATGTCAGTGAACACTGCAGACAGGGTCCTGACTGTCTCGGGAAGCGGCAGAAGACGAAGGGCCATTTCGGTTATCACTCCAAGGGTGCCCTCGGATCCCACTATGAGACGGGTGAGATCGTATCCCACAACCCCCTTTGCAGTTTTTACACCTGTGCGAACTATTTCACCGGTTGGCAGCACAACTTCCAAGCCCAGCACGTAATCGCGTGTCACACCGTACTTTACAGCTTTTGCACCGCCCGCGCATTCAGCAAGATTTCCCCCGAGAGTTGAAAAATCAGCACTTGACGGATCAGGAGGATAAAAAAGGCCGCGCTCGGCAGCGGCCCTCTGAAGCGTGCCTGTAACCACTCCGGGTTCTGCAATTGCAACGAAGTTGTCAGTATCGATTGACAGGATGCGGTTAAAACGGTTCATGGCCATTACCAGGCCGCCCTGCACAGCAATCGACCCGCCGCTCATGCCGGATCCCGCACCTCTCGGAGTGACGCCGAAGCCGTGCCGTGTTGCCAGCTCCAGGATTCGGGCAACCTGGTCCGCATTTTCAGGAAAACCTACAGCCTCGGGCATTGAAAACCTGCGGGTGGAATCATAGGCATAGCATACCCGGTCTTCTTTCTTCCGGGTATAATTCTGCTTTCCCAGTATCCGCAGCAGCTGTTTTTCTATATCCGAAGAAATCTTTTTAATCAGAGCCCTGCTCCAGTTTTTTCTCTAGAATTTCCACCTGCTTGTGGAGCTCTCCCTTGAGCTTTATCTCTTTTTCCACGGAATTGATCGAATGAATAACCGTGGCATGCATACGGTTGAATTTCCTCCCTATAGCCTGAAGCGGCTCGTTCGTATGCCTGCGGGCCAGAAAAATCGCCACCTGGCGCGGCCGCACCACCGATTTTTTCCTGGACTTGGAGACCATGTCCTTTACAGGCACACCGAACTCCTGGCCCACCAGCCTGGTAATGGAGTCAACCGTGATGGTTTTTTTCCTGGAAACGATGTTTTTTACCACCTGCCCGGCCAGATTCAGATCAATGGGCTCTCCCATGAGGCAGGATCGCGAAGCAACGCCGATCAGACCGTTTTCCAGCTGCCGGACATTGTCAACCAGCTCGCCTGCCATGTATTCCGCCACCTCCCCTGGCAGTTCAACCCCCCTTGCCTGTGCCTTGCGCCTGAGTATGCGGACCCTTGTCCTAAAATCCGGGGGCCCGATTACTGTCATCATGCTCTGGCCCAGCCGCGAGGCCAGGTGATCGCTCATTTTCGGTATCTCGTTGGGGGAGGCGCAGCTTGAGAATATGAGTTTTTTGCCTGATTCGTAAAGATGATCAAGCATCATTGCCAATTCGGTCTGTGTGCGGCTGCGGCCGGACAGCACGTGGATTTCCTCGAGCAAAAGCACGTCGCAATTTTCCCTGTAGCGCTTCTTGAAGGTGTCTAAGCTGTTGCTTTTTATAGAATGCACCAGCTCGTTTGTAAAGTCCTCAGCGCTTATGTAAAAGACCCGCTCCTGCGGACAGGCGGAAAGTATCCTGTGGCCCACGGCCTGGGAGAGATGGCTTTTGCCCATGCCCGTGCCTGAAAGCAGAAACACGGAGTTGAAATCCGGCTTACTGTCTGATGCGAGTGTAAGGGCTGCCTGGTAGGCCAGGTTGCTGTTGTCTCCTACCACGAAACGATCAAAGGTGTAATCACGCCTCAGCACCCTTCCGTTTACCGGCCGTGCGGAAAGCCCGGGCAGAGGAAGCTGGCAGCCCGCAGACTCCTTTTTGCGGGCGTTGGGAGAATACGAATCCCTGGATTGGGAATTGCCCTGCACATGGATTGTAAAAGCCATTTCCCTTCCCGCCTGCCGGGAAAGTTCGCTGTTGATCAGCCCGACATAATTTGCCATAATTCTTTTTTTTATAAAGAAATTCGGGCAGCCCAGCACCAGGGTGTCATCATCAGTGGCTTTTACGTATCGAATCGGCTCTATCCAGAGCCTGTAGACGCTATGCGAAAGCTGGTCCCTGATAGCGTTCTTGGCGTTTTTCCATACGGTTTCCATATGGGGCAGTCTCCATTCTCAAGTAACAGGATGAAAAACAATAAAACCAAGCACCGTAAACAATGGAAATGCATATTATTTTAAATAATAGTCTAAATTGTCGTACCCGTGTCACACGACAACAACTTACGGCAGGTGAACAATAAACAAATTTTCGTCGGGAAAATTGGAATGAGGGGCCGGCCCCTTCAGCCTGAATGCCTGTATAATACAGCGCGGCTACTGAATCAAGTACGATGAGAAACGGTTTTGACGGTTTTAAATCACCGGGGCAATGCGTTATGAACAAATTTATATCTTCCTAAATCCTAACGCAATCAATCTGTATAAATGCAACTGCCAGCAACACCGGAGAAATTTTTCCGTCAAAAATTTGTAACACTGATAGGGACCTTTTTAGTTTCCGGCATAAACCGGCACTGGTAACGGTTTTTATCAAGCTTTCATTTTCTTTGAATTTTGTTTTTTTTCGCGGGCAAACAGTATTTCCATGCAGCCCCGGAACTTAAAAATTTTTTATTTAATATCAATTATTTATATAACCACAGGCAGAAAAACCCTCCTGTTAGGAGGCAAACAAAGGACAAATCGGATGACAAATGTGGTAACCGGCCTGGAAAACCTTGTAAGGCATCCTCCTGCAGGCCTGGGCAAGAGGCGGCTGGGGCTGCTTTGCAACCAGGCCTCGGTGGACAGCAGCTTTAATCATGCAAGAGATATTATTGAAAAAGTGTTCCCGGGCGCATTAAAAGCGATTTTCTCCCCTCAGCACGGATTTTTTGCTGAAAAACAAGACAACATGGTCGAATCGGAAGATTTCACAGACAACCTGCTTTCCATACCGGTATTCAGCCTGTACGGGAAAACAAGAATTCCAGACCCGTCAATGATGGAAGCAATAGATGTGCTCCTTGTGGACCTGCAGGACGCAGGCACCAGGGTTTATACATTTTTCACGACACTTTCATACTGCATGGAGAAAGCGGCTGAAACAGGCACGAAAGTGCTCATCCTCGACCGGCCCAATCCGGCAGGAGGGCTACAGGTGGAGGGAAACTGCCTTGACCCGGAATACGCATCCTTCGTGGGCCGCTATCCGGTTCCCATGCGTCACGGCCTTACCATCGGGGAATTTGCCGGATATATAAACCACTCGTTCGGCATCGGCTGCAATCTCGAAATCTTGCCCATGTCCGGGTGGAAGCGCAGCATGTACTTTGACGAAACAGGGCTTGCATGGGTTGCGCCCTCGCCCAACCTGCCGGCAGTATCATCTACAGTGGTCTATCCCGGGCAGGTAATATGGGAAGGCACCAATATATCTGAGGGCCGCGGCACCACACTGCCATTTGAAATCTTCGGGGCCCCCTTTATAGTGGCTGAGGCAATTACGGAAAAACTCGGGGGATCTTTTCCGCAAGGGGCGGTTCTGCGGCCCGCGGTGTTTGAGCCCACCTCAGGGAAATGGGCACAAACGCCCTGCAGCGGCTTTCAGATCCATGTAACCGACCGGCAAGGGTTTATGCCCTTTCGCACATCTCTTAAGCTTCTGTCCGTGATAATGCAGATTTTCAAAGATGATTTCGCCTGGAAGCAGCCCCCGTATGAATACGAATATGAAAAACTTCCCTTTGACCTTATCACCGGAGACCCCGCAATACGCAGGCACATTGAAGCAGGGGGGGATCCCCTGGAACTCGAAGAACAATGGCGTCCGCAGATAAAACAATATCTGGGCCGTGCGCGGCGGTTTTATCTGTACGAATAGCCGCCGTGGATATAAAAACCATTTTTGCCGGCATTATCAATTTTTAAATGAAATTAACCCAAAAACGGAACGGAAAGTCTGCATGTCTGATAAAGAAAAAAATGCCGTGATAATTTATACGGACGGTGCATCCTCAGGCAATCCGGGGCCTTCGGGCATAGGTGCGGTGCTGCGCTACGGGGACAGAAAAAAGGAGATATCCGAGTTCATAGGAAACTCCACCAACAACATAGCGGAATTAAAGGCAGTACGCGCGGCACTCAAGGCACTTAAAAGCACGGACCTGCCGGTCAGGCTTTACACGGACAGCAGCTACGTACACGGTCTGCTCGTGCTGGGCTGGAAGGCAAAAAAGAATCAGGAACTGATCGAGGAAATCCGGCAGCTTGTAAATCGGTTCAAAGACATCAGGATTATCAAGGTACGAGGGCACAACGGTGTTGCAGACAACGAGCAGGCGGACTTACTTGCCACCTCAGCAATCAGGAAAAACAGGGGCGCAGAATAAATAAAAAAAACCCCGCAAAGGCCCGGCCTGCGGGGTTAAACAGCACTTTTTTTACTGCGCCCGAAAAAGACTATTTTTCAGATTTGAGCTGTTCGAGTTCCTTTTTCAGTTCTTCATTTTCCCTGCGGTACTTTTCAGCCTCGCTTTCAGATGCCGAAGAAGACGCAGCGGCCGGCTCCGCGCCGGTATCCTTCTGCCAGGTATCCTTGAGTTCGTCAAAGCCCAGGTAGAGTGCGAGGCAGCCGCCCAGAAGCAGCATCACCGGTACAGCGCCCGCGAGAAGCTGCAGAAAGGCATCAAACCAGATTGCCAGACCGATAACACCGACTACGGCTGCGACTGCGCCGCCAATTAAAGTCTTCATAACCCTACTTCCTCCTTTGTTTAGATATTCATAACCGCATCCCAATATTGTTTCTACCGAGTTTTGCAGGATATTGCCCGGAACCAGCTTTCATCTAACACAGACAATCCAGCAAAGCAAGCAAAAACCCCTCCGGCCGCTTCAGGTTTAGCGCTTGAAAACCTGAGTGCAACCTGTTATGCATTTTAAAAAATGTTGGCAATCAATTCACTCCCCCCGGCAAGCCAAACCGGGTTTTTTTCATAAAAAGATAAAACGGGTTTAAAATCATGCCACTCAAAAGCGGCCTTAGCAGAAAAAACAGGTATAAAAAGGATAGGCAAGGACTGCGCGGAGGCGATGACAGGCCGTTTTTATGCTATCTTCCGCCCCACACCGGTATCTTTGCAAAACTAATACAGATTCTTCTTTTCAACCGGCCCAGAATTGAGCCCGAATACCAGCGCACTCTCAAGGAATTCCCGGAAAACTCCATTCTTGTCTTTGTAAACAAATACAGGAGCCAGTTCGAATATTTTTTCTGCCACAACAGGTTCCAGAGGGAGGGGCTGCCCTATCCCGCCCTTGGGTTTGATTACCGGACAATTTTCTGGCAGCCGGCAAAAAGGATTTATCATGCGGCTGTTTTTTCCATGATCCACTTTTTCAGGCATTTCAGGCTGCCTGATCCGTATGTAAGCAACTACTACCGCAGCAAGCTAATGGAAGGCCACAGCGCCATGGTCTCGCTGATCGAGGAGAAAGGTTTTTACCACAGGCAGGTGGAATCCAGAACAGACCCCCTCAAGTACCTTATAGAGATGCAGGAAACAGTGGATCAGCCCATCTACCTCATCCCGCAGCTTATACTATATGACAGGGCCCCCCAGACCGCCAGGCTTTCCTTAACCGACATACTCTTCGGAACCCGCGAAAAACCCGGAAGGCTGCGCAGACTGTTCATGATGATATTGCGTCCGGGCAGGGTACTTATAGAGGCCTCGGAACCGGTCTGCATAAAGGATTTTGTAGAAAGGCCCGCGGTTGCGGGGCTTTCCATGAAAAACCAGGCAATTTATCTGCGTCGCTATCTCGTCGACCAGATCAACCGCCACCGCAACGCGATTACGGGACCGGTCCTGAAATCCCGCCTGGAAATAATGGAAGAAATCCTTACAAGCCCCAGGATGCAGAAACATGTAACAGAGTATGCCAATGAACACGATGTTTCCATCCATCTGGCCCAAAAGGAGGCAGCGCGCCTGCTCGATGAAATCGCCTCCAATTACAACCTTCGTGTAATCCGGCTTTTCGACATTTCGCTGCGCTGGATAATACGGGCAATGTTCGACGGAATGGTGGTGGACTACGAAGGGTTAAACCGCATCAAGCAGGCCTCAAAAAAAGGACCGCTTGTTTTGGTGCCGTGCCACAAAAGCCACCTTGACTACCTTATAATATCCTTTGTGTTTTTCCACAACAACCTGCCCTGCCCTCACATCGCTGCAGGCAAAAACCTTTCCTTCTGGCCGATCGGTCCTCTTTTCCGCGGCGGGGGTGCTTTTTTCATAAGGCGTACATTCAGGGGCGACCCTCTTTATCCCAAGGTTTTTGCATCCTATCTGCACAAGATTCTCGAAGAGGGCTATCACGTGGAATTTTTCCCTGAAGGGGGAAGAAGCCGTACAGGCAAGCTGCTGACGCCCAAAGTCGGGCTGCTTTCCCTTCTGGTGGACGCCTACCTGCAGACCGACTGGGAAGACGTCCAGTTCGTGCCCATATATATCGGCTATGACCGGGTTCTGGAGGAAAAGGCATACGTTCATGAAATGGAAGGTGGCAAGAAAAAACCCGAGACCTTCGGCAATGTTTTAAGGGCCAGAAAGTTTCTAAAGAAAAAATACGGCAAAATTTACATAAACTTCCATGAACCGTTCTCCATGAATGACTATTTCGGCAGGCAGCAAAGCGATTACGCTTCAGCAGACAGACAGCAACAGAAAAGTCAGCTTTATGCTTTCGGCGAAAAACTGATCAGCGCCATAAACGACATATCAGTGGTAACCCCGCATGCAGTGATTGCAGCGGCCATACTGAATTGTTCGCAGAAACGCATTTATTACAGGCAGCTGACAGCCCATGCTGAAACCTACATGAACTATCTGCTTACAAAAGACGTAAAGCTGGCCGACACTCTTTATGTTGACCGGCAGAACGCCTTTAACTCAGTGCTCGAAACGTTCGTATCAAACAAGATACTGGAAAAGACAACCGGCTCCCCTGACGGGCCGCCGGCCAACCCCATATACAAGGTACATGAAAACAGGCGCCCTAATCTTGAATACTACAAAAACAACTGCGTGATTTTCTTTGCGCCTGCTGCTTATACCGCACTTTCAATCCTGGCTCTTGATTCCTTTCAGTTCCAGGAAGACAGCCTTTATCCCCACTACAGTTTTTTAAAGGATTTTTTCTCCAAGGAATTCATATTTGATCCTGAAGCCCCTGACGAAGCCGTGGTCCGCGAAAATCTAAACACCTTTATAGACGAGGCCATCCTCGCTCCGCACCCCACGCTTCACGACACCTACAACCTTACATCCGCCGGATTCAGAAAGCTCAATCTGTTTGCAGGGTTTTTGACTCCGTATTTTGAATCCTACTGGGTGGTGCTGAATTTTTACATGCGCTACACCCGGAAATCCATCTACGACATAAAGGACTACACCAAAAAAATACAGGCATTCGGAAACCGCATGTACAAGAGAAACGAAATCCTGCGCAATGAGGCCCTTTCAAAAATGAACTACAAAAACGCGGTTGAACGTTTTGCCCAGCAGGGATTAACCGGTCCGGAAAAAGGCAGGGACGTGCTTGACGAAAATATTGAAAAAGTGCAGTTCTACCGCCGTTTTCTGCCCAACTAAGAGCATTTTCAAGTATGCACAACCAAGGGGTCAAAGCACTTGTACTCGCCGCGGGCAGGGGCACCCGGCTGCTGCCCCATAGCCGCAAGTTGCCCAAACCCCTGTTCCCTGTTGCGGGCAGGCCTGTTATAGATATTATTATCTGGAGGCTCATAGAGCAGGGGATCTCCGCCATAGCAGTCAACACTCATCATCTGCACCAGCAGGTGGAGTCATTTATCAGCTCTCAGAGATACCCTGTGCCTTTGGTGACCAGATACGAACCCGAAATGCTGGGCACTGCCGGGGCAATTGCCAATTTTTCGGATTTTCTGGGAAACCGTGAGCCCTTTGTTGTCATGAACAGCGACATACTTACAGACATTGACATCAAAGGCGCCGTGGAGCGGCACAGGCAAAACGCGCCTGCAGCCACCCTTGTGGTTCATGACTGCCCTGAGTTCAACAAGGTAAGAATAGACGGAAACGGCCTGATAAGGGATTTTTCCGGCAATCCTGAAAAAGATGAATGCTGCCTGGCATTTACCGGAATCCAGGTTCTCGATCCTGTTATCTATAAATATATTCCTGCAGCTCCGCATACAGACAGCATCAGTGTATACCGGGCCATGATCGGCGGCGGCCTGAGGGTCTCTGCATGGAAGTCTTCCGGGCATTACTGGTATGACATAGGAACTCCTCAACATTACTGCCGGGCTGTTGCAGACACCCTCGGGCCCGCTGCATTTGAAAAGGCCTTTAACATCAGACCCGGTTCGGCATTGTCATGGCAGCAGCTTGCAGGGGACGGATCAGACCGGAGATGGTTCAGGCTCGGCGCCCGGGGAAAAACCCTTGTCATGGCTGACCACGGAATCCAGTCAGATCGGGGTATTTCGGAGTTCGACTCCTTTGTTGCAATAGGGTCCCACCTTTACAAGCAGGGCATCCCGGTCCCGAAAATCCATCTGCATGACAGATTTTCAGGGCTTGTATTCATAGAAGACCTGGGAGATATCAGTCTTCAGTCCGCAGTGCTTAAAACGGCTGACCCGGAGGCCGCGGAAACACTTTACAGGCAGACAATAGATCGCGCACTGGACATGAGCATTAAGGCAGCCCGGGGGTTTGATCCCTCATGGTGCTACCAGGAGCCTGCATACGGCAGAGATACGATTGTGGAAAAAGAGGGGATGTATTTTGCAAAAGCGTTTATAGACAGATTTCTGGGCATGAAAGACCTTGACACCAGCCTTTTGTACCGTGAATTCGAACACCTTGCAGATGTCATAGCGGGCTGCGGCACACAAGGGTTCATTCACAGGGACCTTCAGTCAAGGAATATAATGATAAACGAGCTGGGCTGTTTTTTCATAGACTTTCAGGGGGGCCGCCCCGGCCCGGTACAGTATGATCTTGCCTCTCTGATAACAGACGCTTACGTTGACCTTGAACCGCAGATGCGCCGTCGCCTTCTCGAATACGCCGCAGACCGGCTTGAGGCAAGAACCGCCGGAATAGATAAAACCATGTTTTACAGGGGCTATCATTACTGCGCCATAGCCAGAAACCTCCAGGCACTCGGGGCTTTCGGCCACCTGACAGCTGCCAGGCATAAACCGCAATTCGCAAAATACATGAAACCTGCCTTAAAAAACCTCTCGGAGCTGCTTGCCAGGGCAGAAAACCCCTCGTTTCCCTGCCTTGCAGACACTGTCTCCAGGGCGGAAAAGCTCTTCCGCTCTTGACTTTAGGCATGTTTTATTCGAAATTTCAATGCAGACAATCATTTCCTACAAGGAGGTTGCTTGATGAAACCGGTAAAAATAATGATAAACGGCCTGCCTGGAAACGTGGCTTCAGTGCTGGCAGACAGGGCGGTAAAAGACGGACGCTTCAAGGTGATACCCCTGTCCCTTACCGGCCCTGAAATCCAGGAAAAACAATACACGGCGGCAGGGGTATCGTTTCGCCTGATACCGCCGCAGCAAAGACAGGAGGCCATAGACCCTGTCTTGAAGGAAGAAGGCGGTTTTGTGGCAGTGGATTTCACCCATCCGGGCGCAGTTAATGAAAACGCCGAATTTTACTGCAGAAACAGCATCCCGTTTGTCATGGGCACCACAGGAGGCGACCGCGACCTGCTTTATCAAACCATTGCAAACTCTGATACGTGTGCGGTTATTGCTCCCAACATGGCAAAACAGATAGTGGGTTTCCAGGCAATGATGGAATATGCGGCAGAAAACTTCCCTGATCTTTTTGCAGGATACGAACTTACCATAGAAGAAAGCCACCAGCAGACAAAGGCTGACACCAGCGGCACTGCAAAGGCAATGGTTAAATACTTCAACAGGCTGGGGGCGGATTTTGCCCAGGAGGAGATAATAAAAATAAGAGACCCGCAGCAGCAGAAAAACCGCCTGGGAGTGCCTGAACAGTACCTCTCGGGCCACGGCTGGCACACCTATACCCTGGTGTCTCCCGACGGGACAGTTACATTCAGATTCACCCACAATGTAAACGGAAGGGAAATTTACGCCCAGGGCACGTTTGACGCAGTAAATTTCCTTGCGGGCAAAATCGGGGCAAAAGAGCGCGGCAGGGTCTATTCCATGATCGACGTGCTGAAAGGTGCCTGACCCATGCCAAAGCCTCCCGGATGGTACACCACCGCGATTGCAGTCCTTGCCGCAGCTCTCATGCTTGCTGCGGGCGCAGGGAAAATATACGCTGAGCAATGGTTCCCTGAAGATTCATGGCAGGACAGGCCTGATCCCATGGCATCTCCGGATGCTGAAAAAGGCGGTGAAATCTCGGTGTTTGCAGGCCAGTACCCCAAAAGCATGAACTATTTATTAGACAACAACACCCTGTCTTCTGAAATTTTCGGGATCATGTTTGAAAGCCTCCTTTCGATTGATCCGGTCACCCTTGACTACAGGCCCGGAATCGCGGAAGAATGGAGCATTTCAGACGACAAAAAGACATTTACCTTCCGTATTGACAACGATGCCCGCTGGAGCGACGGAGAACCAATAACCGCCTCTGACGTGGCCTGGACATATGAAGCGGTCATGGATCCCTCCCACATGACAGGCTCTCACAAGGTCAGCCTGGAACGATTCAAAGAGCCCGAGGTCATAGACAAGCGCACCATAAGGTTTAAGGCAAAATCCGTGCACTGGAAAAATCTGCTGGCCCTGGGGGGCATGAGCGTGATGGCAAAACACGCTTACAAGGACAGGGATTTCAACAAGATCAATTTCACTTTTCCTGTTGTCTCAGGTCCCTACAAGCCCGGCGAAATCCAGGAAGGACGCCTGATCCGGATGAAAAGGCGCACCGGCTGGTGGCAGAAGGACCGTGCCAGAAACCGCGGAAAATACAATTTTGACACTGTTACATTCAGGTGCTACGCGGAAAGGGAAAACGCGTTAGAGGCTTTCAAAAAGGACAAAATAGATCTGTATCCTGTCTACACCTCCAGGATCTGGATAAAGGAGGCCTCAGGTGATTCATTTTTCAAAAACCACATAATACGCAGGAAAATCCACAATCAGAAGCCTCTGGGCTTCCAGGGGTTTGCCATGAACCTGCGGCGCAAGCCGTTTGACGATGTGCGGGTACGCAAGGCAATGGCGCTTCTGCTCAACCGCAGGGAAATGAATCAGACTCTTATGTATAACCAGTACTTTCTCCACAAGTCCTATTTTGAAGACTTATACACCGAACAAAACCCGTGCCCCAACCCATTGATTGAAATGGACAAGGAAGCCGCGCGCAGGCTGCTTGACAGGGCCGGATGGAAAGTAAACCCTGAAACAGGCATAAGGGAGAAACAGGGCAGGGAACTGAAAATTAAGTTTCTGAGCAGGGATGCATCCACCGAGAAATTCGTCACCATATATGCTGAGGACCTAAAGGACGCGGGGATAAAGCTGTCTATAGACAAAAAGGACTGGGCTGCATGGTCAAGGGACATGGAGGAGTTCAATTTTGACATGACCTGGGCTTCCTGGGGGGCTTCCATGTTTAAGGATCCAGAAGGAATGTGGTCTTCACAGGAGGCAAACCGTAAAGGGGGCTCCAATATAACAGGATTTGAAGACGAAAAAGTCGACAGGCTGATAGAAAAGCAGAAAACCGAGTTTTCAGTGGAAAAACGAAACGAGATTTTCCGCAGAATCGATGAACTAGTGTTTGAACAGCACCCTTACGTGCTTTTGTGGAACATAGACTACAGCCGCCTGCTTTACTGGAACAGGTTCGGCACGCCTGACACCGTGCTTCCCAAATACGGCGATGAAATGAGCGCCCTTTGGTACTGGTGGTATGACAGGGACGCGGACGATCTTTTACGCGATGCTGTCAAACACGGATTTTCCCTGCCGCCGAAAAAACCGGATGTCTACTTTGAAGAAGAATTTTCAACAGAGGCGCGAACCAGCTCATAGACCTTTTCCAGGGCCTGGTCGAGTTTTGCCGCATCCGGTCCGCCGGCCTGGGCCATGTCAGGCCTGCCTCCGCCTCCCCCGCCGACCTCTGCAGCCACGTGCTTTATTATGTTTCCTGCATGCAGGCGGCCTGTTAGATCTTTGGTGACAACAGAGATCAAAAGCGCCTTTTGATCATGCTCCGCGCCCAGCACCACAACGCCGGAGCCTATTTTTTCCCTGAACTGGTCCGCCAGGCTCCGGAGCGCGCCCGGGTTGTCCGCATGCACCTTTTTTGCCAGTACCTTTACGCCTTCCACGGATTTAACATCCTCTGTCATCTGGTCTGCCGACCTGGAGGCAAGCTTTAACTTCAGCTGCTCAACGGTTTTTTCCAGGTTTTTCTGGCCTGCCAGAAGTGACTCCACCCGCTTGGGCACGGCCTCGGGACGGTCCTTTAACATTCGGGCCGCCTCGTTTAAGCTCCTGTTGATGTTCTGGATATGCTCGAATGCCGCCTGCCCGGTAAGCGCCTCTATGCGCCTCACACCCGAGGCAACGCTTGTCTCTGAGATAATTTTAAACACCCCGATGTCTCCTGTGCGGTTTGTATGGGTGCCCCCGCACAGCTCCTTGCTGAAAGTATCCAGGGAAATCACGCGCACCCGGTCGCCGTACTTTTCCTCAAAAAGCGCCACGGCCCCGGTCTGAAACGCCTCTTCGGCATCCATTTCATCCACTGAAACGTCCATGTTTTCCCTTATCCGCGCATTGACCAGGCGCTCTATCTCCTCGATTGTCTCTGTGTCGAGCTGCGAGAAATGGGTGAAGTCAAAGCGCAGCCGGTCAGGGGCCACGTAAGAGCCCGCCTGCCTGACGTGCTCGCCCACTGTTTCGCGCAGGGATCTGTGAAGAATATGGGTGGCTGTGTGGTTAAGCGCAGTTGCCCTTCGCTTTTCACCGTCTACTTCAAGTGTTGCCTTGTCATTTTTGTGCACTGTTCCGGAAGTTACCCTGCCGCCATGAATTATAAGGCCTGTGGGATCCTTGAACGTGTCTTCAACCTGAATCTCAAAGCCGCTGCCGTAAATTCTGCCGCTATCCCCGACCTGTCCGCCGGAAGCTGCATAAAACGGTGTTTTTTCAGCCACTACCTCCACGGTCTGCCCGGATTCTGCAGAATCAACAGCCTTGCCGTCCACCACGATAAAAACCACCTTTGAGTCGCACTCCAGGCGGCTGTAGCCCACAAATTCCGGCAGCTTGTCCGTACTTGCGGAAAACTCCTTGTATGCCTCGCTTATGGAGGAAAACGAAGAGACCTTTCGAGACTGCTGTCTTCTTTGCTCCATTGCGCGTTCAAACCCGTCCGTATCCAGGTCCAGGCCCTGGTCGCGCGCCACGTCGCGCACTATGTCCACGGGGAAGCCGAAGGTGTCGTAGAGCTTGAAGATCACATCTCCTGGCACCACGGTTGACTGCTCTTTTTTCATCTGATCCATGGTTTCAGAAAGCAGCTTTAAGCCGTGATCCAGGGTTTCGAGAAAGCGCTGCTCCTCGTTTTTTACCACGCTGGTGATAAAGGCCCTTTCTTCTGCAAGCTCGGGGTATGCTTCTTTCATGCTCTCGAATACAGGCTCCACCGTTTTATGCAGAAAAGGATCAGTAAGCGAAATCGCCCTTCCGTAGCGGATGGCCCTTCGCAGTATGCGCCGCAGCACATATCCTCTGCCCTCGTTTGACGGCAGAACTCCGTCTCCTATCAGAAACGCTGCAGCCCGGCTGTGATCTGCTATAACCTTTATGGCCACATCTGACGCCTCGGCTTCGCCCATTTTGCGGCCGGACAGCGACTCGATGGTCTTGATTACAGGCGTGAAAAGATCAGTATCGTAGTTGGTTTCAACATCCTGGACTATTGCGGCTATGCGCTCCAGTCCCATGCCCGTGTCTATGCTGGGACTCGGAAGCGGGTTCATGTTGCCCTGTTCATCCCGGTTGTACTGCATGAACACCAGGTTCCATATCTCAAGGAACCTTTCGCAGTCACATCCCGGCATGCAATCTGACCTGCCGCAGCCCATTGCCTCGCCGCGGTCTATGTGAACCTCCGAGCAGGGCCCGCACGGGCCGGTATCTCCCATGGACCAGAAGTTGTCCTTTTCACCCAGGCGTACTATGCGCCCTTCAGGAATCCCGATCCGGTTGCGCCAGACCTCAAAGGCCTCCTCGTCGTCGAGATAAATCGAGACCCAGAGTTTTTCAGGCGTCAGCCCGAAACCGTCCACCAGGAGTTCCCATGCGTATTCTATGGCATTTTCCTTGAAATAATCTCCGAATGAAAAGTTGCCGAGCATTTCGAAAAACGTATGATGCCTGGCAGTGTAGCCGACGTTTTCCAGGTCGTTGTGTTTGCCCCCGGCGCGCAGGCATTTCTGGGATGTGGCCGCGCGGATGTAGCTGCGCTTTTCCTCGCCTAAAAAAACCCGCTTGAACTGAACCATGCCCGCGTTTGTAAACAGCAGCGTTGGATCATCCTGGGGCACCAGCGATGAACTTCTTACGATCTGGTGGTCTTTTTGCCTGAAATAATCGAAAAACTTTTTCCGGAGCTCGTTTCCTGTCATCGATTTCACCTATTTTTCAGCAGCTGCCTGCTCCTTTTTGGAAGTTCCGCCGGATGATTTTTCCTCCCCACCGCCTGACTCCGCCTTTTGGCCCAGCCCCAGGGCTGCCTTGACAGTGTTGCGAAGCTGTGTATACATGTCAGGGTTTTCCTGGAAATACTTCTTGATGTTTTCCCTGCCCTGGCCCAGGCGTTCTCCCTGGTAGGAATACCAGGAACCGCTTTTTTCGATTACACCGGCCTTGACACCCATGTCAAGCAGATCTCCTGCAGCGGATATCCCCTCTCCGTACATCACGTCGAACTCTGCTTCCTTAAAAGGCGGGGCAAGCTTGTTTTTAACCACCTTGGCCTTGGTGCGGCTGCCCATGACCTCCTGGCCCTCTTTTATGGCACCGGTGCGGCGGACTTCTACGCGGACCGAGGAATAAAACTTCAGGGCATTGCCGCCGGTTGTGGTCTCGGGATTGCCGAAGACCACCCCGATTTTCATCCTGATCTGGTTGATAAAAATAAGCGAGGTGTTGGTCTTGCTGATGGTGCCGGTGAGCTTGCGCAGAGCCTGGGACATCAGCCTTGCCTGAAGCCCCATGTGGGAATCTCCCATCTCGCCCTCGATTTCAGCCCGCGGGACAAGTGCGGCAACCGAGTCGATCACGAGGATGTCCACCGCGCCGGATCTAAGCAGCATATCAGCTATTTCCAGGGCCTGCTCGCCGGTATCAGGCTGGGATACCAGCAGCTCATCGCAGTCAACACCGAGCTTTTTTGCGTACGAAGTATCCAGGGCGTGCTCTGCGTCCACGAAAGCGGCAATACCTCCCTGCTTCTGTGCTTCCGCCACAGCGTGCAGCGCAAGTGTTGTTTTTCCCGAGGCCTCGGGACCGTATATTTCGGTTACCCTGCCGCGCGGAATCCCCCCGATGCCCAGGGCCAGATCCAGCGCGATGGAGCCCGTCGGGATTGCCGGCACGTCAATGACTGTATTGCTGCCGAGCTTCATTATGGCGCCCTTGCCGAACTGGCGCTCAATCTGCCCCATTGCGGTTTCAACCGCCTTTTCCTTGTCCACTGTCTTTTCCTTGTCCACGGACTTGCTCATATATCCCCCTGTTCGGATTTTCCCTTTATATTTCAGATACTGTGTATTTTTTCATCCCAGGCCATGACTGGACAGAACCCTGTAAACCGGCCCGTGGGGAGTAAGGGTGCTTTCAAAAAGATGAAGCGAATCGGCTGAAAACCTATCAGATGCAAACCCCCCGAATTGGCGGATGGCCTCTGCAAGAAGCACTGAATCCGCGCGCCCCTTAAACCTGCCCAGGGTTAAATGCCCGGTAAAACGCCTGTTTTCCCTTTCAAAATTCATTGCAGCCATGGCCTCTTCCACCTCATGCTGCAGGCGCCCCAGCATTTCAGTATGCCCGGCAATTCCTGTCCAGACAACCCTTGGCCGGCGGATGCCCGGAAACACCCCCATGCCTTTTGCAAAAAGCTCCATGGGGGCAAATTCAGCGGTCACCCCGGATAACCGCCCGCCTATGGCCTCTGCGTCTTCAGACCGGATATCTCCCAGGAACTTGAGAGTCAGATGAATGTTTTCAGGGTCCGTGTATTTCATCCGGATTCCAAACTGCCTGAGCTGCTGCTGAAGCTCCTGCAGTGACTTTTTCACCCCATCCGGAAGGGCAACTGCTATAAAGGCCCTGTGCGTATTTTTTCCTGCATCAGGCATTGACCGATTTTTTCCTCCGGGTCCATAAACGCTAAAGCCCTGAACCCGCGTTTGCAGCCGCGGTCAGGATGCTGCCGGCGATACCCAGGATAACCCTGCAGATCAGGCCGGCTACCAGATCGTCTGCCACCACGCCGATTCCGCCGGAAAGCCGGCCCTCCACCCATCTTACAGGAAACGGCTTTATTATATCAAGACCGCGGAAAAGAATAAACCCTGCTGCCGCAAGGGGCAGGGAAAACGGAAGGCCCGCGAAAACCACTCCCATGCCGGCGATTTCGTCTATAACCACCGATCCCGGGTCCTTCTGGCCCATTACCGCCTCGGCCCTGCCTGAAGACCAGACTGCAAGGGCCACTACACCTGCCAGAAGCAGCCCGGCAAAAGGTCCGGGCATATTGGCCATTGCATAATAAAGCAGCAATCCCGGAACAGATCCGAAAGTTCCGGGTGCAAAAGGCATCTTTCCTATATAGCCGCATGTTGCAACCGCGGTTGCCAGTTTGTCCACTAAATTCATAATTTTTTATAATCCGGTGCTGTGCCGTCAGTATCCTGTATCAATTTTTCCGCCCGTCTGTTTCAGGTTTTGCACAGCCTGCGGCCCTGTAGACCGCCTGCAGGGCAACTTGGTTCTCCTCTGCTCTCTGTCGGCAGGATTCGTATTCAGGGGCAATCCTAACGCCCCCGTCAGGGGTGTAAACCTGTTTTGCCGCAACCCTGCCGTAGGGAGTTTCCACCGTGACCTCCCGCCTTTCAAGCACCCGCCGGCTTACCGGATAATACCGCACGCCTATGGCGCTTGTCTCCGTGAGAATCATGGAGGCCATATCCTCTTTGCGGGCCTTTTCGCATAAAACCTGAACCATCGTGCCCGGCCGGCCCTTTTTCATGTAAACCGGGATCATGTAAACATCCCTGGCACCCCCGGCAAAAAGCCTGTCTGTGAGATACCCGTAAATCTCTGGATTCATGTCGTCAATGCAGGTTTCAACCAGCATCATGGAATCAGCAGACTCATTGCTGCTGCCTGTCAGAACCCTTAGAACGTTGGGCCGTGACTCAAAACTCCTGGATCCGGAGCCGTAGCCGGCACTGCCCATTATCATGTCAGGCATGGCGCCGAAGCCCTTTGCCAGGGTTGTTATAATTGCCGCACCAGTGGGGGTTACCAGCTCAGATGAAATTTCCGATCCATAAACAGGCACTCCCTTCAGCAATTCTGCAGTGGCAGGCGCCGGAACCGGAAGTGTGCCGTGGGTGCACTCAACATAGCCCGAACCCATGGGAAGCGCGGAAGCAGTAACCTCGTCAATGCCCAGGTAGTCAACTGCAAGGGCTGTTCCCACCATGTCCACTATTGCATCCACCCCTCCCACCTCGTGGAAGTGTACGTGGTCTTTTTCACACCCGTGTATTGCAGCCTCCGCTTGAGCCAGCCGGTCAAACATTGCAAGGCTGGTTTCAATGACTGAACCGGGAAGCTCGCTTGACCTTATCAGCCGGGAAATCGACGCGTAGTCGCGCTCAGTGCCGTCTTCTGCCGTCACTGAAACGCGCATGGCTGAAATCCCTGAGCAGTCCACGGTCTCCGCTCTTATGTCAAAGCCCTCCAGCGGAAGTTTTTCGGAAATGGTTTTTTTTAACCACTGCGCGGGCACGCCCAGATCAATCAAGGCGCCTAGGGTCATGTCCCCGCTTATGCCTGAAAAACAGTCAAAATAGGCAATCATTGCTGATCGCCCCCGGCTGCGTGCCTGCTGATTATTTCAATAAGAAACTCAACTGTTCTGACCATGTCATCTAAGGCTATCCATTCCCGAACCGTATGGATCTCCTTCATTCCGGTGCCTATGACGCCTGTTACAATTCCCTTTTCAAAAAATATGTTTGCATCAGAGCCTCCGCCGGTTCGCCTGGCTGTAAGCTTTCTGCCGAGCTTTTTAGCTGCTGCATCAGCATGGGTGACAACGGGGTGATCTCCGCTTATGAGGGTGGCGGGAAACTCGTTTACCAAGTCAACCGAAATACTCGGCAGGCCGGCTTGCCTGTCCCGGAGTGCAAATGATTCAGCCTCTTTTCTGAAAGCTTCCACTATATTCCGGCTGACACGTTCGAGCTTTTCAGTATCATGGCTTCTGACTTCTCCCTTCACGCGAACCTTTTCAGGCACGATGTTTGTGGCCCCGCCGCCTTCTATGAGCCCGATATTGGCTGTTGTATCAGCATCTATGCGCCCCAGCTCCATGCCGGCCACCGCCCTGCTTGCAATGGAAATGGCGTTGATTCCTTTTTCCGGGTCTGCTCCGGCATGGGCCGCTTTTCCGTGAACGTGGATCTCGAAACGGTTTGCTGCAGGGGCCTGTGTAATTATCGTCTCTGTATCCGAGGTGTCCAGGGAATAGCCGTACCCTGATGAAATCATGCCGTAGTCCAGGTTCTTGGCCCCTAGCAGCCCTATTTCCTCGCAGATTGTAAATACCAGTTCCAGGGGCCCGCACTCAATGCCGTTTTCATGGATTACGCGCATGGCCTCAATGATAATTGCAACCGCGCTTTTATCATCCGCGCCCAGCACTGTTGTGCCGTCGCTTTGAAAAACCCCGTTGGAAAACCGCGGTTCAACTCCCCTTGCAGGCTCCACCGTGTCCATGTGGGCGTTTAAAAGCAGCCACGGCGCCTGCCTGGCTCCTGCAAACTTCATTATCAGGTTGCCTGTTTCGCTTCCTGCCTTTTCCCCTGCGTTATCGATATACACCCTCGGCCCCAGGGGCTGGAGCATCTCCCTGATTTTTTGGGAAATCCTTTCCTCCTCCCCTGAAGGGCTGTCAATTGCCGCCAGCTCCAGGAATGTCTCGGTCAGTCTCTGCTTGTTCACCATTGCGTAAATGCCTTAAAAGTGCTATTGACAAAAAACAGATAAATGCTGATTTTGAATTTTATCCTCGCGGAAGTGCGCAGCTCACTGGTGGGGCTCCCGGACTTCAAATCCGGTGTGAGGCGTTAACAGCGTCTCAGGTGGGTTCGATTCCCATGCACTTCCGCCATTTTTATATTTTGAATCGATATCTTCTCCCTGCCCTGATTGATCGTACAAATATTTATAACATAGCAAAACAACCAGTCCAAACAGATATTTTGTTAATGATACAATCTCTTCCATCGGCAATAGTGGTCACGGACAACAAAAAGTTCAGGCGCGTTGTGCGCACCCGGGGGACTGACAGCGTAAACCTGCCCAGCGGTTCGATATCCATGGCGGATATCTCTGAAATCGGCTTGGGCGGAATGTTTTTTCTAAACGGAAAAAAATATTACGTGCTTGAATGCGATACCCATGACCTTGTCATGAAGGGAATCAAGCGCGACACCCAGATAATCTATCCCAAGGACGCAGGCTATATTCTGCTGCGCCTCGACGTTTTCCCCGGCAAAAAAGTGGGCGAGGCAGGCACTGGCTCCGGCGGCCTGACTCTTATCATGGCAAAAGCAGTGGGGCAGAGCGGGCGGGTGTATACTTACGAGAAAAATGCCAGCCTGGCAGACAGGATACGAAAAAACCTGCGGCCTGCAGAAGACTTTGAAAACGTGCGTCTGTATACGGGTGCGGCGGAAGAAGGAATCCATGAAACCGGCCTTGACGCTTTTTTTCTGGATGTGCGCGACCCGGCCGAAGCGCTCGGCTCGGTTTACGCAGCCCTCAAGCCCGGGGGACACCTGGGAGTGCTTGTACCCACTGCCAACCAGATGAGCAGACTTCTGTGGGCTCTGCGGGATTATCCGTTCATGATCACGGAAGCAGCAGAAACCTTTCTGCGAACCTACAAGACCAACCCTTCGCGCTTCAGGCCGGAAGACCGGATGGTGGGCCATACCGGATACCTGCTGTTTGCAAGGGCCCTGCAGAAAAACACGGGCACGGACACAGAAAATGCCGGAAAATAAGCCGGTGCTGTTTCCCTAAGGGTGCCGGCATAAAACATTGTAGCACACCACCGGCTCAAGCTTGTTTTTTACATAAACCTCTCCCTTGCAATCAAAATCAAATTCAAATTCCCCGGTATTTGCAAGGTATGCCTGTTGTCCGATTATTATTTCGCCGCCCCTTGCCATTTCCTCCAGCCTGGCTGCCACGTTTACGCAGTCGCCTATCACGGTGTAGTCCATCCTGTTGGATGAACCTATGTTGCCGATGATTGCATTTCCTGTGTTAATTCCGATGCCTATTTCGAAATATTCCAGGCCCGCCTGCCTGCGCCGTTGCATAAGCCTTCTTGTAGCCTGCTGCATTTCAATAGCAGAGCGTATTGCATTTTCAGGAGAGTTCTTCCCTGTATCCACCAGCCCGAATACCGCAATCAGCTGGTCGCCAACAAACTTGTCAAGGAGTCCGCCGTTTTCAAATATGATATCCACCATCTCGCCGAAATACTCGTTTAGCATCTCAACGACTTCCTCGGCCTCCATGCGCTCGGCAATGGTTGTAAAAGAGCGGATGTCTGCAAAAAGCACAGTGACATTGCGTCTTTCGGTTTCCAGAAACACCCCGTCCTTTAAGTTTACCAGCTTTTCCACCAGGTTGTTTCCCACGTACCTGCTCAGACGATCCCGCAGTTCCTGTTCCTGCCTGCTTCGCTGATAAGAAAGAGCCAGGTCCCTTGCGTAAACCATCAACTGGGCGGCCTGCTCCTGGTTTTTGCGGTTAGCCTCTGCAAGGTTTCTGTAAAGGGAATTAAAATGCTCTGCTATCTCGTTTAACTCCCTGTCAGCATTGATACTTATGGGCTCTTCTTTTTCACCGGCCTGAAGCCTTCCGGTCTCACGGCTCAGGTGATAAAGGTGTTTTGCGGAACGTCTTATCAGCAAAAAGCCCGTAAGCATTGAAAGCAAAACCAGCGGAACAAACAGGACCAGGCTCTGGAGCAGGGTGATTTTTTCCTGCAGAAACAAATACACCACCAGAAGGCAGGGTATAATTCCCATCAGGGCCGCGGCCACAGGCAGTTTGCCGGAAAACGTTGTATAATCTCTTCGTCGGCGCTTGTTCATCCACACTACCAGCCGTGCCCGGAGTCTGTTCGTTCGAAATCAAATGCGCAATGGAAATGTACAGCCACGCCTGCGCGCGGGCGGGAATCCGAAGCTTCCTGGCTTTGCGGGTGAATCCGCACCACCGTGGCCTCGTTGCTTATGCGGGCCTGCACGTCTTCTGCAGCATCAAGCAGGATGGACAATTGCAGAAACTGACCTGGATAATAGCGATCAGGAAAACTGGTTATAAACATTGCGCCGCTGCCTGAAACATCCTGCAGTCGGCTTTTTTCCTCAAACTGCACATGTGAGGGGGCGCTTCCGGCTACCAGAACCGGAAAGCTCACGGCATACCTTACAAAACTTCGCTGGCCGGAGTTATTTCGGGAAAAGTGTTTTTCCTGCTGCCGGCCGGCCCCGGCAAAACATTTCCTCAGGCGCCCGAAAAGACGCGTTTTAAGGGAATCAAACAACGGAGTGATATCCTGTGAGGTCCTTTTATCAGATCAGGCAGACCCTGCGCACTTCGTTGAGGTCGGTTAACCCCTGAAACATTTTCAGTATCCCGTCCTGTACCAGGGTGGTCATGCCCTCGCTGCTTGCCTGGTAAAACAGCTCTTCAGCGCTGGCCTGCTTTTTGATAAGACGCTTGATCTCCTTGGTGCCATCCATTAGCTCATGAATTCCCAGCCGGCCCTTGTAGCCGGTGCCGCTGCACTCGTCACACCCCTTGGGAGAATACAGCTTCAAGTCAGTGGTATAGGTGATGCCTGTCTGCTCAAATACATCCGGACCGTAAATTTCCATGATCTCCTCGAATTCCTCCATGGAAGGAGTGTATTCCCGCCGGCAGCTCTTACACAGCCGTCTTAAAAGCCTCTGGGCGAGCACGCATATAAAGGCGTCTGAAAAATTAAGCGGGTTCAGTCCCATGTCCAGGAGCCGGGTCACGGTTTCAGGCGCGGAGTTGGTGTGCAGCGTGGAAAAAACAAGATGTCCGGTAAGAGAGGCCTCGATGCCTATTGAAGCGGTTTCGTGGTCACGCATTTCGCCCACCATTATCACGTCCGGGTCAGCACGGAGAAAAGAGCGCATGATGCGGGCAAAATCCAGGCCGATCTTGTTGTGCACCTCCACCTGGCGGAGACCCTGCTGGGTGATTTCCACCGGATCTTCAGCGGTCCATATCTTTCGCTCCGGGGTATTTATATAATGCAGGGCGGAATGCAGCGTGGTGGTTTTACCGGAACCAGTGGGCCCCACGCAGAGAATGAGTCCGTAAGGCTTGGATATGGACTTTCGCATAACGCTTAAGTTGCGCTCCGTCATGCCCATTTCATCGAGCTTCATCGCTCCCGCGGAAGCAAGAATACGCATGACAGCGTCTTCATGACCACCAGCAGTGGGCAGGGTTGCGACACGGAGCTCAAACTGCGGCAGGCTGCGGCGTTTGAATTTTATCTTGCCGTCCTGCGGCATACGCCTTTCGGCGATATCCAGGCCCGCCATGATCTTTATGCGCGAAAGCACCGCGTTGGCAAAATTGTTGGGTATTTCCAGAAAATCCTGGCATACTCCGTCTATTCTGAAGCGGAGCTTTGTCCTTTTGGTAATGGGAGAAGGCTCCACGTGTATGTCTGATGCGTTTCTCCTGTAAGCTGTTATAATTGCCTGGTCCACCAGGCGTACCACCTTGCCCGAGGCTTCGGTATAAGCCTCGACATCTTCTTCTTCCTGTTCTTCTTCCTCCTCGAATTCTATCTCAGGCATGTCGTCAAAAGCCGCAGCAGTTGAGCCGGTGTCTTTTTTTTCTGATACAACCTTTTTTTCCGCGAAGAAATGATTGATAATTGCTTCAATATCTTCTTTTGTCCCCACGGAAAAGGTAAACTTGTTTGTGTTGAAAAGCGCCTTTGCATGGTCGAGCTTGCGAAGGTCCTTGGGATCGTCGAGCAGGATTTCGATGTGATCGATCTCCCAGCTCAGAGGCACCCAGAGATCCTGGAGCAAAAATGGCTTTTTCAGGTTTGTAAGCAGTTCATAGGGCACTTCCATGTTGGGATTGTACGCCTTGAAGGGGCAGTTGTAATAGGCGGATAAAGACTTTCCGATCTGGTCCTTGGAGACCTTGAACTGCTCCATTAAAACGTGCTCAACGCTTTTTCGCGTCTTTTTCGACAAGGCAAGGGCCTTCTGGAGCTGACCAGTGGTAACTATCTCGTTTCGCAGCAGGTAATCGTAGCGGGATTCAAAGCGCCGCCCCGGCTCCACTGCTTCTATTTTTTCCTTTATCCTGGGATATACCGGATCGATGTTCTGGACTGACTTGTAGCATTCGACTGCAAGCTCCTTGTAATCCCGCTGCTCCAGGGCCTGGCCGAGTTCATACTTCATTGCTGCCTTTGTCCTGTCGTCAACATCGGCTTCGGAAGCTATTTTATCAATCTCCCCGGCAACCTGGGACGGGGTAAACAACCCGAAAAGACAGTCAAGCACGTCTGCATAAAAATTTTCAAGCGGCTGATCTGTTCCAAAAAGCTTTTTGTATTCGGACAGGGCTTCCTTGAAAAGACCCAGTTCCTTGAATGCCTTTGCGCTGTCCGCTATCTCGTCGGCACTGCCGCCTATTGACAACCCGGACTTGATGTGGGAGACATCCTCGCTGGACAGGTCTGCTGCAGACGACTGCTCTATCTCTTCTGATTCCTTGCTCAGCTCGTCTATTTTTTGCTGGATCTGTGCGCGGGTTTCTTCTGCAAGATCGTGGTTCTCTTCCAGAATTTCTTTGTAGACTGTTGCCGCCTCCTCAAAAAGTCCGTGGGCCTCGTAGGCCTCTGCTGACTTCATTTTCGCATCAAATCCGGATTTTTCCTGGATGCTTTCCATTTTTCAGGCGATCCTTGGTTCGTGATTAAAAAATTCTTTTTTTAAGAAGCTTACCTATCCTGCTGCCCGGTTTGAGCTTGTCAAGGGAAGACTGAAGTATCTCGCAGTTTAATCGTACCATTGAAACAGGTGCTATGTCATCGAATACTGTTAAAAAAAATCCCGGCTGAACCTTTCGCACATATATGCGCCCCCGTTCAAACACGAATTCTGCTTCCGACACATCGGCAAGCTCCGGGATAAGAGTATTCCAGTCCACTCTGCCGAGCCTGGACTCTTCTTCCTTGTAGCGCTCGGAAAAACGGCTCAGCATCATCCCGCCGTCAGAACCTATGACAGCCACGCCGTGAACTCCTTCAATTGAGAGGATGTCCTTGAAAATATCTTTCATCGCACTTCCTGTATAAATGCCGCCGGTGAATCTGGATCAGGAGTTTGCAGCATGCCCAGCGCTTTCCGGTTTACATGACTGCATCTATAATGCGGTCCCTGGATGTATCAGGATGCATTAGAATTACTGAAGCCTGCTCGCCGGGCACGATTACAGCATGCCACTTTTTTCCACTGTTTAAATATATTGCACTGAGCCTGCCTGCGTCAAAAATTCTGCCCATGGACGAAGCCTGTTTTATAAGAGAATGCCATGCGGGGTCCTCGTAAATATCTTCCACGCCTTTTTCATTGTGCAGAGCTGCTTTAAAACCCTCACCCTCCGCTGAACCTCGTGCCTGCTGTACGTCATTTCGTTTGCCTGAAGCAGGGCGTTTTGCTTTTCCGGGTTTTTCAGGGGTTTTTTCCGGCGAAGCAGTCTTTGTTTTACCGCCGGGATTTGCTTCCTGCCGGTTATCAGCAGGGGTTTCAAGAAGGATTTCACCTGTTGAGGATTTTTCCTCCGCATCTTCTTCGGGGTTAAAATCCTGGCTGCTTTCATCCTTGGTGCGCATTGCGTCAAGTAAAATGGCCTGCAGCTCTCCTTCAAGCTGTTTTTCAGCAAAAGGGCAGCCGTTTTGAATGGATACTGAAACACCTGACCAGGAAAGTATTTCGTATGCCGCCTCCTTGCCCAGACGGCTGTCCAGCCTTGCGTTCATGAGGTCTCCGTCCCTGAAAAACAGCACGCCTATTTTGGAGGCATTCTTGTTTAAGACCCTCAGAGTGCAGGTCTGCTGCTCCATTTCAATGAGCTGCAAAAAGGTTTCCAGCGAAACGTTGTGCAGGCTGCCTCCCTCGCTTTTTTTCTGCAGCAGCCGGTTTATTTTTTCAGCCAGTTCCCCTGCGGTAAAAGGTTTTGTCAAATACTCATCCGCGCCGCTTTTAATAACCACTTCACGTGTCTTGGGCCGGTCATAGGCTGTGATGATTATCACCGGAATATCTGGATACTGCCGCAGTACCCTGTTTAAAAGCTCAAAGCCGTCGATGTTGGGCATCCGCAGGTCGCTTACCACCAGGCTTATCTGGCCGGAGGCCAGGATCTCCAGGGCCTCCTTTCCGTCGTATGCGGGCGTGACCGAGAAGGAACCGGAGTGTTCTTCCAGCTCCTTTAGCATGGCCTTCAGCCATGCAGCGTCATCATCTACAATCAGCACTTTTGAGTTCATGTGGCCTCGTCCTCTGTCTGCCCGGTACGGGACTTACAGCTTCACTTCAAATTCCTCGATCTCGTCTGCAAACTGTTCCCGCCAGGAATCCAGCTGCCTGCGAAGCTGACTCAGCAAGCCATTGGCCTTGGCAATCTCATAGACGCATTCCTCAACAGCGCCAACCAGCTCGCCCCATTTAGCCTGTCCCTCATAGCTGACCCTGCCGCCGGAATACCTGAACTCCGCGAGAAAAGGATCGAGAAAATCGTATTTGTCCGCTTTTTCCACGAACTTCCTGTTAAGTAGAGTTTCGAAATCGGGCCTGATCCTGCGATTTTTGCGCACCACTGATTCAAGGGACCCGAGCAGGCCCTGCAGCATTTCTGTCACCCTTTCCCGGCTTATGCCTTGGATTTCAGGCTGCTGCTTGACAGCGGGTTTCTTCAAAGGCTCCGGCCCTGATGTCTTCTCACTCACTGCGGGGGCCGAATCCGATGTTTCCGCCTGCTCAAGAAAAACCTTGCTGACATTGAACCTGCCGCCGTGCTCCTTTGATCTTTCTATCAGATCATCCCTGTACTCCCTGGAACGGTCCACGCTTCCGCCGCTGTCGTCGGCGGAAGAACCGCCTATTACCTGTCCCTGGTGGAAAAACAGCAGTCCGCCGGTGCCGTTGTTAAGCTCCACGTCTATGTAGCCCGTGAGTCTTTCACCCTCCATTTTCCGTATCAGGCCCTGCAGGTCAGTGAACTCAGAGGTCAGGTCCCTGTAAAGCGGCTTGGAGTTGGCCAGATTTGCCCAGAAATAAAGCCTTTCAGGTAGAATGCGGAACACGGATACAACAAAATTGCTGCCTTCGGCCATCTTTATTATCCGGTCAACAGCCTGTTTTCCCTGCAGGCTCCGGCTGCGCTCTTCAAGATAACCATTGATCAGGCTCTGTTCGTCGAAAAACAAGACTGCTTCGGCCACCGGGGATCTGAAATAAACAGCACCCGCACCAAGCTCGCCCTGGTAATGTTCGATCAGCTTGTCAATGTTTAGGTAGTAGCTGTTTAACTCCTGCACTACCGGTTTTTCTCTGGGTATAATAATCATCTTTCCGGTCCAAGGCCCTTCTTACAACCGTTTTTACGCTTGGCAGCTTATCTTGCAGCAAACCTTACAGTCAATGCCCCGGACAGGCCCCTGCCGAAGGCATTGACTGCTTTATTATATTCTCCCCGCAATATCTTATCCTATCTGCGCCTTCGCAGACGTTCAATCGAGAACCTGAGGCTGTCCTGCATCCTTGAAATGGCCTCGGCCAGGCTGCCTATCTCGTCTCTGTTGCGTATCTCGATTTCCGCTTCAAGATCGCCGACGCTGATGCGGTCTGCAGCCTCGGTAAGGTACTGGATATTTCTGCTGAGCCGGTAGCCGTAAAGTATAATGCACAGACCGATGATCACAATCGAACCTCCGAGAATTCCCAGGTTTATGTTGCGGGTATCAGTGGTCATCTGCTCTGCGTCATTGCGAAGGCCCTCGGTTCTCTCTGTGAACTCGTCCATATAGGCTGTCGAAAGAACAGAAAACGGTTTTCCTTCAATCTCAACCGGCGCAATTGCCATGTATTTTTCCCGCAGCTTTCCGTCAGTGTCTTTCCACATGTAATGGCCGGTGGAAACCTCCCGTCCCTCTGAGGCTTCCAGTATCTCGAAAAACTCGTCAAAATGCGGTCCAAGAGCCTTGCGCAGCGTGTCCAGGTCATCTATGCCCACCAGGTTGGGATTGGGATGCGCCCATATGGTCCAATCCTGCCCAGCGTCTTCCTCGGGCTCCTGGATAAGGCAGGTATATCCGGTCTCTCCGACCTGCTGTACTGCAATCTGGCTGAATTCAGGATCATAGCTGAAGTCCTCGCGTTCCAGGTTCGGATTTGCCTCAAGGTATATTTCACACTGAAGGGCAACATCATTTGCCTTTTCCATGAGCTGCTCCTGGCCTGCCTCTGCGACCATATCCGTGCTCTGATCCGTGATCTTCCTGGAAAGCTCTTCTAACTGCATCTGAGAGAAATAGCCGGAAGCAGCCATCAGTGCAATGGGGATAACAAGGAACAGAAAAAACATTTTCCCGCGCAAACCGATCCACCCTCTTCTGGTCTCGCCTGATGATCTCTCGGGCGGGGGCGGGGAAGCGGGCTGGTCTGAACCGGATTGCCCGGTCTCGGATTCCCGGGATGAAGTTTCGGCATCCCCGGACTCAGAGTAAAAAGGCTCGGCTTCTTCATCCAGCCCTGCATATGAAGGCTCTTCATAGTCCTCTGCCTCTGCCCCGGCGACATGATCTTCCCACGGTTCGGCAGGGGTTTCAGAAGTGTCTATCAACCTGGACAACTGGGTTACGTGGCCGCATTCGCTGCATCTGACCCGGACGTTTCTGCCCCTGTATTGCTCCACCTTGTCGGGATCAATATGGTAGACTTTCCCGCATTCCTCGCAAATTACCGTCATGATTCATCCTCCTTGCTCAATAGTTGGCGGCATACAAAATTTTTCACTTCCCGGGTCTGTCCGGTAAAGTCATATCCAGGCCCGCAGGCTTTACCGATCATGTCTTGAGTTCCCGCAGCTTTTTCACCATTGCCTGCTGAAAGGCCACCTTGCGCTCTTCCCTAAGTATCTGGCGGGCAAGCAGGTCCACGAGCTCAGCCGCCCGGTGGGCTGGAAAACTTTTGGGGTCCTCGCCCATCTGACTTATTTCATCTTCTATCACCACGTCCGCGATAGGCCCCATGGCGCGGGAAAGCTGAGAGGAAAGAAAATCGAGAAAATCCTTTCCCAGGGTGGGTATACTTTCTTTTGCGGGCTGGCACAGCTTCAGGTCATGCAGTTTGCTTACAGCATGCCGCAGGTCCTTCATGCTCATATTCAGGGACTGGGCAACCTGCCCGAGGTTTTTTTTCCCGTCAAGCTCCATGAGCACCTGAAGCATCTGACTGTCAAGAGAAACCTCTCCCAGGTCGGCATTCACCGTCCTCTTTAGAATTATCCTGGAGATATCTCCTGAAAAAATATTTGCCATCTCCTTGCCTCCGAATCTGTGTGGCTCGCCGGCCTCTGAAATATCTATGCGCCCAGATTCTTTAAAATCTGGCGTATTGTATTGAATTCCGCCTTGATCGTTTTTTTGAGTTCCGCCACGATATAATCAAGCGCCTCCTGGTTTTCAAGAACGGCATCAGTTCTTCCGTACGCTGCTGCAGCAGGTTTTTCATCTGCTTCGGCCCTTTCGGCGGGGACTTCCTCCGGCTGCCGGGGTTCAACGACGGTTTCCGGGGTTTCAGCCCGTAACTCCGCGGCCCCGTCCCCTTTTAGTTCCGCCGGTCCCCCCTGCCCGGTTTTGCCGGGTGCTGCAAGCTTTTCCTTGAAATTTTTAAAATTCCTTATTTCCCGGGAAAGCAGCTTCTTTTTCCGGGACTCCTGCATGCCGGGATTGGTTAAGACCTCTTCGAAACTCTGGAATACAGAGGCTACAAAATTGAAGGCTTCCGGATGGGCGCGGCCTTTTTTTGCCTTGATGTATTTTCCCACTGTTTCGTGGAGCTTCAAAAACGTGGAAAGCACCTTGTCATGCTGATATTGCGCCTGCAAATCCCGGATTTCCCTCAAAAAAGCCTTCATGCCGTCGTCGGTGATTTCCCAGTCAATTCCGAAGACAAGAGCCTTGAGTTTCTTCAGGGGCGAATCCTGCTCATGGGGTGATTCATCGTCAGCCCCATCCATGGCCTCATCATGCACCAGTTCCGCAGGCTCCGGGTCCTGCTGATCTTCGGGGGCCGCATCCGGCGCCTGTCCGGAGGGTTCACCCCCATCTTCCTCATCTTCCTCGCCGAACAATTCATCCAGCCGGCTTGAAACCTGAGCACCAATGTCGTCTTCATCGTTGTGCGCCAATGGGGTTTCCTCCTATTCCAGTTTTTTGCGCAGAGAGCTCACCGTGAGCGCAATGATTTTTTTCATTGTGGCGGCCACATTGTCGCCCCGAATGGCGCTGGCTGAAAAATACGGGGCTTTTAAACGGCTGTTTAAATCCTTTTCCATGGTTTCCACCGAAAGAATCGGAATACCTTCATCAGCCAGGTCGCGCTTGTTGTACTGCATAACCAGGGGAATGCTGGAGATATTTTTGTTAAACGACTCCAGGTTTTCCTTTAAGTTCTGCAGAGACCGGATATTCATCTCACGGCGCAGGTCCATGGAATCGGCTACAAAAACGATCCCGTCAACCCCCCTCAAGACCAGACGCCTGGTGGCGTTGTACTTGACCTGTCCGGGAACGGTGTAGAGCTGGATTTTGATGCTGTGGCCCTTGATTTCACCGATGTCAAACGGGAGAAAATCAAAAAAAAGCGTGCGGTCTCCGTAAGTCTTGACCGTCACCATCTCGTTTAGAATCCGTTTTTTGAACTTGCGGTTTATGTATTCAAGGTTGGTGGTCTTCCCGCCACGGCCAGGGCCGTAGTAAACGATTTTGACCTGGACCTCCCGCTTTTTCGGATTAATTAAAGCCAAATCACCTTCCTCCGCAACAGCGTTTTATTTCCGTTTAACCGTTGACCCCGGTCTCTTAACTCAGCGTGTTTAGACAGAAAGAAGCGCTCATATGATGTTCTGGATTCGCTTGATGCCTTCAGCCACCTTCAGCCGCAGGAAACCCAACGAGACATTCTTGTTGAATATTGTCAGCAAAAGCAGATCATCGGCGACCTTGCTGAAATGTATGCTTTCTTCTTCTCCCTTGTGAAACAGGAGGGAAAATTCCTGTTCGCCTATGATATTGGCCATTGCACTTACTGCGCCGTAATTCCCTGCAGCCAGGGCCGCCAGGGAAAACACGTCGTGATCGGACTCCCCGCTGTCGAGATTTACAATCACGTTTCCGGCCAGGTCCATCAGGATCACGCTCTGCACCCCAAGATCGATCAACTCCTGCTGCAGGACCTCTTCAATGGCTTCGATCTGCTCTTTTGTAAAATCAATTGTAAACTCCATCTATGACCACCCCTTGAAAATAAATTTTATGCACTCCGAAGGTGTTCCCGCGCGGATCCCCGTCAGAGGCATTTAAACAAAACACACATAAATAGGCGATAGAATTTATAGCATATTTTAACTATTTATTTCAAGCCTTAAAATACGGCGCGCCCCCGCGCGCCGCGCTAAGGCTGAAGCCTTTTGAAATACTGCTCCACGAGGTCTTCGGCAAGCCCGGTATATCCGGTCACCTCAAGATTCTTCAGGCCCTGCCTTAAATTTTCAGTAAGAAGGTTCAATCCGTTTACAAACGAAGCCAGCTCTTCCCGGGTTATTCGCTTTCCGCGGGTCAGAGCCTTCAGCTTTTCATAGGGCTCGCTTTCCCCGCATGCGCGCATGGCAGACTGCACCGGCTCTGCCAGAAGTTCAGTATTGGCCTCCAGATCCCGCACAATCACTTTTTCGTCCGCCTCGATGCGATCAAGCCCCTTGAGAGTGCTTTTCAATGCAATCATCATGTATCCGAAAACAGCCCCGAGATTGCGCAGAACTGTACTGTCGCTCAGGTCCCGCTGATAGCGCGATATCATCAGTTTTACAGCCATATGCTCCATCATTGAAATTGCCAGGCCCGCATTTCCCTCGCTGTTTTCAAAATCAATGGGATTGACCTTGTGAGGCATGGTAGACGAGCCAACCTCGCCTTCACTTAACTTCTGGCGGAAATATCCCAGGGAGATATATCCCCACATGTCGCGATCCAGGTCTGTTATCACAGCAGCAGCGCGCACAATGCAGTGAAGAATTGCAGCCAGGTAATTGTTGGGGTTAACCTGGGTTGTAAACATTGCCGGAGAAAGACCAAGGTATCGCTCTATGAAATCCCTGGACCCCCCGATCCAGTCGATTCCGGGAAAGACGAAATGATGGGCGTTGTAATTGCCGCTTGCCCCGTTCATCTTTGCCTGAACGCACAAACCCTCAAGTGCGTCGATTTCATAGCGCAGGCGCCAGGCGAAATTTATGAACTCCTTTCCGACCGTTGTGGGAGTTGCCGGCTGGCCGTGGGTTCTTGCCATCATGGGAATGGACTTGTATTTTCTGCCCAGGCTCTCTATTTTTGCCAGCACCTGCCTTAGGTTTTCAACAAGCATCTGCCTGCCGCTTTTAACCATAAGCGCATAAGAGGTGTTGTTGATATCATCAGAAGTGCAGGCAAAATGAACCCATTCCCTGATGTGGCCCAGCCCCGCTGCCATCAGCCTGTCTTTTATGTAATACTCCGCGGCCTTGACGTCGTGATTGGTCTGCTTTTCAATTGATTTGACCTCAAGCGCGGCTTCAGTGTCAAAACCCTGATAGATTTCATCAATGCGCTTTATCGCCTCCTTATCAACATCTGCGAACTCCATTTCCTGCAAAAGAAACTTAAGCCACTGAAGTTCAACGTATACCCGGTACCTGATAAGCCCGTACTCGGAAAAGATTTCTTCCACGCCCGCTGTGTGGCGCGAGTATCTTCCGTCGAGCACGGATATTGATCTAATTTCTGCCTGCCGGTCCATCACCTTTCCTTTTTTCGTTCATTGTAGCTCAACTACCGGCTGCCCTGCTCCATAAAAGCCGTTGGCCGGATTTCGTGTATATAGCGCTTTATTCCGCCTGCTATCCCCCTGCTTAGTTCCTCCTGGTAATCAGGATCTATAAGGCGCCTGCATTCCGTCTTGTTGCTGATAAATGCCGTCTCAACAAGGACAGAAGGCATCTGGGCGCCCAGAAGCACATAGAACGGGGCCTGTTTTACCCCCTTGTTGTTGATGGTGCCGTATTTCCTGTCAAGCCGGTTGGCCATTCCATCCTGAACGTAGGTTGCCAGCTTGCTGGACTCGTTGACCTTGGCATTGCGCATAAGGTCGTCGAGAATGGTCTGCAGCTCGCTGATATTTTTCTCGGAAGTGGCGTTTTCCCTTGCTGCCACTGCTATTGATTCCTCGTCGGTGGCCAGGTTGAGAAAATAGGTTTCAACCCCGCGTGCATTCTGGTTGCTCGACGCATTTGCATGAAGCGAGATAAACAGGTCCGCGTTCTTTGTGTTTGCAAATGCGGTGCGCTCTTCCAGGGTAAGATAGACATCCTTGCTTCTGGTGAGCAGCACCTCGCAGTTCAGCTCCTGGCGAAGCCGCTCGGCAAGCTTCTTTGCAAGATCGAGCACCACATGTTTTTCGTGCACCCCCTCCATATAACCGGGCGCCCCGTAGTCCTTTCCCCCGTGGCCCGGATCTATGACTATCCTTTGTACACCCAGGGCCAGCTGCCTGGCAATGGAGCCGCCCTCGCCTTTGTCCGAGACCCGGGAATCCTTTTCCTTCTTTTCTTCCTCCTTTGCAGAAGCCCCTTCTCCGCGAACGTCTATTACTATGCGGAAGGGATTTTTCAGGGAAAACACCTTGTAGTTTTCAAACGACTTGATATCCACCACAACCCGGGCTGTATCGCTGTCGCGCTGACCCGCCCGGACGTCTTTTAACAACGTATCGTCAATCTCTATTTTTTTCTTTATGTCATTTCCCAGCCTGCTGTTTTCAAGGTCAACATAGAGCCTTTGCTGCTGTTGATTAATCTCCGGGTCCTTTTTTAACATGTTGTTCTTAAAGTCGGTTTCCCGGTTGGCGTCAATTACGACCCTTGTGTAGTCGGGATTGGACCAGTAGCGTATACCCTCAACAGTTGCTCGTCCTCCTTTTTCCGGCACGGAGCCCCGTTTCGCGGAGTCTGTCCTGACCTCCCCTGCTGCGGTTTCAGTTTCAGCCTCTCCGTTTCCCTCAAGTTCGCCCATTTTCTGCATGGCTCGCCTGCTGTATGCGCTGGAAGGGTATTCATCAATGATTTGCCGTAAAACGGAGTGTGCCTTTTCCCGCTCCGCCTTTTTCCCGGAATGGGTGTAGAGCCCCTGGAAGAGCTCTGCTTTCATGTAAAGAGCGGCTGCAGCCCAGGGGCCTTCCGGATCGGCTTCATATACCTTTTCGAATTCCCGTATGCAGTCATGCCAGTACCTTCTGTACTTCTGGCGCTCCGAGTTGTCCTTTAATTCCTGGTAACAGGACTCTGCTGCAAAATACCTTTTTCCAGCCTCATCCGTGTCGGCCTTTCTGTCCCCCCCCATTTCGTCGAGGACGTCTGCTGCCTTCCTGCTGTATGCACTGGAGCTGTAGTCCTTTTCCACACGCCTGAGCAGGGACCTTGCCTTTTTCAAATCCGCGGGTGCATAGGATTGCTTATACATTTCATGGTAGAGCTTTCCGGCCATAAAAAGGCCGGCAGCCGCCCAGGGTCCATCGGGATCCTGGCTGTGCACCGCCTCGAACTCGCGTATGCATTTCAGCCAGTAGCTTCTGTATTTCTGGCGCTCAGGGCTGTCTTTTAATTCCTCATAGCAGGCGTCTGCCGAAAAATACAACTGATTGGGAGTGGTCCCTATGGATGCACAGGACCAGAACACCATAAGCAAACAGATAAATGCAGCCGGAGCAAATACTCTGATAGTCATCTCTGTAACCGTTTTTCTCCCGGGTGTCTTGTAAACCGTCAATATGCAAACCTGCCGTCTTCCGGCTCTTGTCCGCTGACAATTTTTTCCTGGAGCATGTTTAGATAGTTAAGCGCTTCCAGCGGAGTCATGCGGGATATATCAGCATTTTTTATCTTTTCTACAACCGCTTCCTCCGGTCCCTTGAAAAGCGGGAGCTGAACGTATGTCCGTGCCCCCCGGCTGCGCCCCGATTGCCGCCCATGCCGACTGCCTAGCACGTGCCCCTGTTTTTCAACATTTTCAAGCACTTTTTTGGCCCTTTCAACAACTTTTTCCGGCATGCCCGCCAGCCGCGCCACCTGAATGCCGTAACTGCGGTTGGTCCCGCCTGCGACAAGCTGATGAAGGAAGATAATCTCGTCTTTTATCTCTCTTACTGCAATGCTGTAGTTTCTGACCCGCTCCTTTACCCTGGAAAGCTCTGTAAGCTCATGATAATGGGTTGCAAACATCGATTTTACACCCGCTCCGTGCAGGTCGTGAAGATATTCCGCCACGGCCCACGCTATGCTGAGCCCGTCAAACGTGCTTGTCCCGCGGCCTATCTCGTCTATTATAACCAGGCTGTCAGCAGTGGCGTTGTTCATGATGTTGGCGGTTTCCTCCATTTCCACCATAAACGTGCTCTGGCCATGAGAAAGATTGTCAAGCGCCCCTACCCTGGTAAATATTCGGTCAGTTACCGAGATGTCCGCGCCTGCCGCAGGCACGAAAGACCCCATCTGTGCCATTATAACAACCAGGGCAACCTGGCGCAGCACTGTGGATTTGCCTGCCATGTTAGGTCCGGTTATTACTATTACCTGGTTTTCCCGGTTGTCCAAGCTTACGGTGTTGGGTACGAAACGCCCGCCCTCAACGAGTTTTTCCACCACCGGGTGCCGCCCGTCCTCGATTCTTATGTGACCGCCTGCATTGATTTTCGGCCGGATATAGCCGTTGTGAACTGCAGCTTCTGCAAGGGCGGCAACCACGTCCGTGCGGGCTACAAATACGGCAGCTGAATGAATGTCTGCATGGCATGCGGCCACTTCATCCTTGAGCCTGCAGAAAATCTCGTATTCAAGGATGGAGCGTTGTTCCTGGGCACCCAGGACACGGTTTTCAAAGGATTTAAGCTCGTCGGTGATATAGCGCTCAGCATTTACCAGGGTCTGTTTGCGGACATAATGATCCGGCACCGAGTCAGAATAAGACTTTGAAACCTCGATATAATAACCAAAGACCCTGTTGTACCGGACCTTCAGGGTCTGAATACCCGTGGCCTGCTTTTCCTTTGCCTCAAGCTCGGCAAGCCAGCTCTTGCCATCCCTGGCTATGCTTATTAGCTCATCTAATTTTTCGTCAAAGCCGCGCCTTATAATCCCGCCCTCGTTTACAGTCGGCGGGGGATCATCCTCTACAGCCTGCTCTATTTTTTCTGCAAGCTCTGCAAGCCGGGGAAAAATCGAGTCATCAGGCTCAAGTATCCCGGCATCAAAGGCTTCCAGCCTGGAGCGTATGTCGGGAAGTGCCTGAATTGACCTGCGAAGTGCGACCAGGTCCCTGGCATTGCCCTGGCCCATGGCAAGCTTGCCTCCAAGGCGCTCCAGGTCGGCAACAGATTTCAGCCCATCCCGTATGGCCCTGCGCTCTGAGGAAAGCTCCACGGCCTGCTCCACTGCTTCATGACGGTCGACTATCTCCGCCGGGTCAAGCAGGGGATACCTTATCCACCGCTTGATAAGCCTCCCTCCCATGGCTGTAACAGTCTGATCAAGTATTGACAGCAGGGTGGCCTGCCTGGATCCGGAGCGCAGGTTGGCAAGCAGCTCAAGGTTTCGGCAGCTTACGTCGTCTATTCTTAGATACCGGTCCGGAAAATAGGTTTCCAGGCCTGAAAGATGGGTGATTTCCTGTTTCTGGGTATCCTGGACATAATACAGCAATGCGCCGGCCGCGCTCGTGCCCGCCTTTAAGCCCTCGCAGCCGAACCCTTCCAGGCTGCGGGTCTTAAACTGATCGAGCAGGCGCTGCCGTGCCCGGGAATGTGAAAATATCTCATCGTCGAGATAACTCACTGAGGTTTCCGGAAAAGACCTCAGAATCCCCTCGTATTGAGGCGTGCTGCAGGCTGAGGCCGGCAGGACTATTTCGCTGGGGGCAATTCTTTTTGCCTCCTCGAATACAGAGTCCTTTTCCCCGCCCTGGCACAGGCGGAACGCCCCGGTGGAAATGTCGAGGCAGGCCAGCCCGCAGCCTTCATCCGTGATGACCACGGACGCTATGAAATTGTTGGTCCGGGCATCGAGAAGGTCGCTGTTTACAACCATCCCCGGGGTTACAATCCTTACGACCTCCCTGTTGACAAGCCCCTTTGCTTCGGCGGGATCCTGGGTCTGCTCACAGATGGCGACCTTGTGGCCCTTTTCGATCAGGCGGCCCAGGTAGATTTCTGCGGACTTCACGGGCACCCCGCACATGGGAACGGGGGTTTGCTCATGCCTGTTGCGGGCGGTAAGGGTTATCTCGAGCTCACTGGATGCTGTCTCGGCATCCGAGAAAAACATCTCGTAAAAATCCCCCATCCGGTAGAAAAGAATATAGTCGGGATACTGGTGCTTTATCTCCAGATATTGCCGGATCATCGGGGTGAGCTGGGAGTTTTTGCCTGCCTCGGCCATGGCTTAATACTTATTCGCCCGATTTTCGGTCTTTGGTTTCGCCCTTCTGCTCAACCGCTTCCGTATCCTGAACTTCCCTGCCGGCTACTTTTTCCGCAGATGGCGCTGCTCCCGTGCCGGCACCTGCTTCTGTGGCTTGCCCTGCCTGCAGGCTTGCAATTTTCTTTTCGTAATCAGCGATCTTTTCGTTTAGCTGCCTTATGGTTTTGCGGGATCTGAACTTCTGGCGCAGCGTGAAAAAATAGGATATCAGAAGCCCTATTAAAAACACCGCCAGGTAATAGACACCAGTGGGCATCTCAGGTGCATTATATTCGAAAAAATAAAGATCAATGCCGAAACTTCTCTGCTCAATGAAAAAATCCTGATTCTGGTATACCGCCAGTGCAACAAGCCCGATTACCACGAGCCAGAGCAGATATTTGAGCTTTTTCATATCCGTTCTCCTCCCCGAAAAGTCTGGTTTCAGATGGTGCCCAAAAAAGGTCAAAATCAAGGCTTGCGCAATTTAATAGAATGCAGCGTACTTAGCCCTACGCGGAATTCTCCGAAAATTGGGCGTAGCGCAGATACTGGACTCTTTACGGCACCATCAAACTTTCATATTGAATTTTTTGCCAGAAAAACTCAACCGTTTTTTAAAAACAGCGGCTGATTAACTGATCTGCTCAGAAAGATCTGATTTCCGGCCGCATCCGGGCCGGAGCCTTACTCAGAAAGTACTGATCCGTCATTCCCGCTATAAAATCGCGCGCTATTTCCGCCGCACTGTGCCGGCTTACGTAGGCATCCGACATATCGGCGATGAAATTGGCGTATACCGGCGAATCCTCATTTCCCGCACGTATATCTTCGACAAACCTGTCAAAAAGGTATTCAAACATCTGCTCTACCAGCGGGGTGTCGCGTTTGATCACGGGGTTGGAATATATGCGCTCGTAATTAAATCGCTTAAGTCGGTACAGGGCTTCTGAAACCCCGGAACTGAACGCCACCAGGTCTTTTCCGTAGCTGTTTGATATCACGTCCGTGACAAGGCTGTAGACTATTTTGCCGTTTGTATCCCCAAGGCAATCAGCGCAGTCGCCCGGAATATCCTTCCTGGTGATAAGGCCCAGACGAATTGCATCTTCTATGTCCCTTCCTATGTAGCTGATGGTGTCTGCAAAACGCATCACGCATCCTTCCAGGGTCATTGGCACAAGTTCCGTCCCCCTGCCGCTGCGCCTGTTTTCAATTTCCCTGCCGTGCTCCTCAAAAGACTTTCCCTTAGCTGGTGCAAGCCGTCGGTCATGGGCCTCTCCGTCATGGCAAAGAATACCGTCCAGGGTCTGCAGACAAAGGTTCCACCCCCTGCCCTTTCGCTCCACATTCTCCAGGAACTGCACGCTCTGAACATTATGGTGATATTCCCCTATTGAGTGCCTTCTACACAGCTCTGAGAGAAACCTCTCGCCGTCATGGCCGAAAGGCGGATGGCCTATGTCGTGGCCTATGGACACAGCCTCTATAAGGTCCTCATTTAGCCCCAGAAAGCGCCCTATTGTCCTGGCAACCTTTGAGGCCAGCTGTACGTGGAGCATGCGGTGGGTGATATGATCGTTTCTGATAAGATAGAAAACCTGGGTCTTGTCTATATACCGGCTGTAGGCAAGGGAATGCAGGACCCTGTCCACGTCAACCGCATACTGCTGTCGGTAATCGGTTTCCAGCCGGGTCTCCGGCCGGCGGCGCACCCCCTCGGCGCTTTTTGAGGCCCTCGGTGAAAGTATTTCCTCCTCCCTGGCATCCAGCAGTGTTCTCAGCCTGTCAAGGGGCGGCAGTTCATATTCTGCCATCTCTTATCATGTCCTCCATCATACTGTGGTAATCAATGCCGGCTGCGGCAAAGCCGGTTTTCCCGTATTTCATGTTGGCTTCCAGAACATAGAAGCGGTCCCGGCATATACAAATGTCAATGCCCACGTCGTTCCATCCGCACCTGCGGGCCGTATCCAGCGCAAGCCTGCCTGCAGCCTCCGGCACTCCGCCGAGCATGACACGGCCTCCGCATCCCAGGTTGGTTCGAAACTCTTTTTCAGCTGCAACCCGCCAGTAGGAATGAACAACTTCATCTCCTATAACCACCACCCTGATATCCCTGTCCACCGGAAGATATTCCTGGATGTATGCTGTATTTGTCAAGCAGCAGTATCTGTCCAGGTCATCGCCGCACCGGATCAGAAATACACCCCTGCCAAGGGCGGACCCCCTGGGGATCTTTGCCACAAAGGGATAACTGAAATGCGAAAGAATCTTTTCCCGAAGCCTGGCTCCGTAAAAGGTCCTGGTTTTGGGGCGCGGCACGTCGAGTATTTCAAAAAGCGCGGTCTGCTTGATCTTGTCCTGCACGAACCTGTAGGTATGAATGCTTGGAAATATAGGCTTTCCCATGGCCGCGAACATATCGGCATAAAACGTGGAAGGGTAGTAAATTTTTTCAGCCTCCCGGATCATGGCGGCTTGTTCCGGCGGGTAATCCGAGAAATTGGGCCTAACGCCCAGGCAGGTGACACCCGGGCAAAAGCGCAGATGCAGCTCCAGGCTTATGGCCTTGGAAGGAGACGGAATCATATGAGTTTAAAGAATACGCCGTTCACTGCCTGTCACAGCCGGCCCCATCTGGCAGTTGTGTGGCAAAGGCATCCGGCCCGGGTTCTATGTCAGTCCAGCACCTCTGCACTGAAACGGTTATTCTGTTGCCGGTTTCATCTGTAATATCAAGACCGAAAGGCATCATGTCCCGGCCGGCCCGCTCCTGCCGGGTAACTTCAGCCCTGTAAACAGGGCCCCGCCATCCGAAAACCTCTGTGGAAACTATGTTTTCAAGATCCTCTGAAAACCGCACTGTCTGCACCGTGCCCAGAAAACCTTTTTTCAAAACCAGAACCTGTCCGCCTGAGGCCGTGGCATAGGCCTCTTTCGAATCATGATCCCGCAGACCTACCCCGCCTCCCATGAGCAGCACCATCTCGCGGGCTTTCAATCCAATGCCTGAAAGCGGGCCAAGGCCGGTATGACCGGCGGTTTCCCTGCGGAGGCAGTCCTCTTCTGTAAAAATAAAAAAGCATTCAGTCCTGCTGCATATCATCCTGGCAAGGGGCTGTCCGGTCACATTCAGGGCTTCGACACGAAACCTGCCGTCAGCTGCGGCAATCCAGGCCGCCCGCCCTTCCACAACACCATTTGGTCCGTCTATGAAAATTTCTCCGATTCCCTTGTAAGGTGTTATAGACTCGTTTTTTTCCTCTGCAATCTGCTTGAGCCGGGATGCGTCAGCTTCTTCGAGCTCGGAGACAGCGCCGGGGGGACGGTCCGGTGAGCCCGCGCATGCGGAAAATGCCAGAAAAAGCAAAACAAAAATCCACGGAACGTCCCTCAATTTTCTTCCTCACTGTTTTGAACCGATTCTATCTTGTTTTGCAGTTCCTGTCTGTCTTCTTCGCTTTCAGTGTTTTCCACGGCCCGCCTGTAATAGTCCAGGGCCTTTTCAGGCTCATCGAGCTTCAGGCTCACATCGCCCATGTGCTCCAGTATGGCAGGATCGTCTGAAACCCTGTCCAGGGCCTTTTCTATGTATTCTTTCGCCCTGTCGTAGTCGCCCTTCCTGTAATAAACCCACCCCATGCTGTCGAGGATGAATCCGTTGTCCGGATCTATCTCCAGGGCCCTGCGGACAAGGGATTCGGCCTCATCGAGTCTCATGTCCCGGTCGGCATACGTGTATCCCAGGTAGTTATATGCATCAGCATTTTCAGGATCCATTTCTATTACCAGCTTCATCTTGTCAATGGCTGCCTCGGTGTCCCCCATCCTGTCATACAAAACCCCCATTTCGTAGTGAAGCACTGTATTTTCGGGCTCCCTGGAAAGGCCTTCTACCAGAAGCTCCTCCGCCCTGCCGTATTTTCCCTGTTTCTGGTAAAAACCGCTTAAATAAGGAACCAGGTCTTTGCGCTGATTCTCACCCGCCTGCTCCATGGCGGATTCAAGAACACTGATGGCCTCGCCTGTTTTGTCCTGCCTGTTAAGTATAACTGCCCGGTGGATCACGGCATCCTTATAAAAATCATTTCCGGGTTTTATCGCCTTGAAATGCTTCAGGGCCTTATCGAACTGATCGGTCATGTAGGCGGCCGCACCTGCATAATAATTGAGTTCCTGGTTTTCCGGAAATTTTTTCAGAAGTTCCGACAGGACCGTAAGTGCATCTTCGTAGCGGTTTCTGCCCAGAAGCTTCCGGACCACCTCTGTAACCGCATCACTGTCTGATTCCAGCTGCCCGCCCATCTCCGACCAGAGATCTTGTGCTTTCTGCTTTTCCCCCTGCTTTTCATAAAGCAGGCCAAGCTCCGCGGCTGCAGCCAAATTATCAGGATGCCTTTCAAGCAGTTTTTCATAATGCTCTTCAGCCTCTTTTACTTTTTCCTGATTCGTATAGATCTCAATTAACCTTACACGGGACTCGAGCAGGCCGGGCTCGAGCTCGAGGCTTTTTTCATAGGCCTCGGCAGCATCATCGAGTTCGTCCATGCCGGAATAAGCCTCTGCCAGAAAATAAAAGCCCGTGTAATTTTGCGGAAACCGCTTGACAAAAGGCTCCAGCAGTTCCGCCGCCTCTTTGTACTGCCGGCTTCGAAGATACAGCCTTGCCAGGGCCAGGTAGATGTTTTTCCTGTCCGGATCTTTTGTAAGCACCTTTTCGTAAGCCTCTTTCGCCTCCTTTTCTTTCCCCGCGGCCTGACGAATGGAAGCGGCAAGAATAAGGGCTTCCGCATTATCCGGTTTCCGGTCAAGCAGGGACTCGGCAGAGGCCAGGGCCTTTTTTTCATGGCCCAGCTCAAGGTAAACCAGTGTAAGCTCCTTTTTAAGCACCGGCTCATCCGGGGCGCTCTGCACGGCCTTTTCCAGCATGCCGGCCGCCTGTTGCATCCTGCCGGACTTTGCCTCAAGCTGGGCCAGGATGAAATAGTAATAATGGCCGCCCCCGGATCGCGCCGCTAAATGCACGGGCAGCTCAAGGGATTCCTGCTCCGCGGATTCACTGCCGGCAGAAGGCTTTTTTTCTCCGTTTTCCTGCTGGACTTTGCTTGCAGCGCATCCCGTCACGCACAAAGATACCGCAAGGACCGCTGCCCAGAGGATCCTGTTTAAATTCATTTATCTGTTTCCGTTCTCCTGCCCATATTCGTAGGAAGAAAAATCCGGGATCTCTTTTTCGAAAAACGTTCTCATCTTTTTGACTATGTTTTTCTCCAGCTGCCTGACCCGCTCCCTTGATATCTGGTATACCTCCCCGATCTCCTGGAGCGTCACGGGAGCGTCTGTAAAAATGCGCTTTTCGAAAATATCGCGCTCCCGCTCAGAGAGCTGCTTTTTAAACTCGCCCACCTTTTCGTGCAGCAGGGTTTCAACCTCTTTTCTCGCCACCTGGCTTTCAACCGACTCGTTATCCGAGCTGAAAAAATCGCCCCGTTCCGTATCAGAATCGTCCTTTAATGGCTCGTCCAGCGACACGTCCCAGCCGTCGAGCCGCTGGTCCATGTCCCGCACTTCCTGCTCTGATACCCCCAGCCGGCTTGAAAGCAGCCGGGTCTCGGGCATGAAACCCTGTTCAACCAGTTTTTGCTTTTCTTTTTTGAGCTTGAAAAACAGTTTTCTCTGTCCCTGGGTGGTGCCTATCTTGACCAGCCGCCAGTTGTCCATGATAAATTTGAGGATATAAGCCTTGATCCAGAATGCTGCATAATATGAAAACTTGACGTTCTTGTAGGGATCGAATTTCTGCACCGCCTGCATCAGCCCGATATTTCCCTCCTGGATCAGGTCCATGAGGTTTTGCATCCATGTGCGCTGAAATTCCATTGCGATTTTTACCACGAGCCGCAAATTGGATGTGGCAAGGATATATGCAGCGTCTGTATCGCCCTCGTCTCGTACACGGCGGCCGAGCTCGATTTCCTGCTCCCGGGTCAGAAGCGGATATCTGCTGATCTCACTGAGGTAACGCTGAAGCGGGTCATATGGTACAAGGCTGCCTTCTTCCCCTGATGCCTCAGTGGGCACGGTTACCGCCTGCTTTAACTTACCCGTGGGATCGGTCCCGTCTTCATCCACGCTTCCGATATCAACATCCACCTCTTCCTCCGCTGTGATATCGTCGCTGAATTCATCATTATTGCCTGTCATTGAAATGTTTTCACCATCCTTGTTTTTCATGTGCTTCCGGCGGAAATATCATTAATATTTTTTTAACCTAAATCATTTTTCCCCGCATCTCAAGAGGGTTTGCACTGAAGGGAAAAATCCGGTGCCGCCGCATTTCTTTTCCGTTTTGACATTGCCGGCAATTGGCTTATTTTGTATGGACAAAACCACTTGCCGGTGGTAAAAGGCTTTTTTTGGACATGACTTTTGCGCCTGTAGCTCAGTAGGATAGAGCAACGGACTTCTAATCCGTAGGTCGGGTGTTCGAATCGCCCCAGGCGCGCCATTAAAAAATAAAACAACCACCGGCCTTGTTTAATTTAACCATATCAAATTTTTCCGGAATAAAAAACCGCTTACTGTCATGATTTCATTTGCCTGCACAAGCGCTTGAAAATTAAAAAAGCCCGAAAAACTTCGGGCTTTTTTAATCTGTGCCTGTTTTTCAAAAAATTTGTCAGCCTGTATCCGTCCTGCAGGCTTCATCCTCACCCGGAGACTTGCGGATATAATAAAATCCCAGAGCTATCAGCGGCAGGGCAATTATAAAGCCGAATACTGGCAGAACAGTCACCCCCACGATTAAAAATCCCAGTCCGAGCAGAACAAAAAATATACCTACAATTCTGCCGAAAACCTTTTCATCCCGGCAGGCCCTGCTCAATTCCCTGAACTTGTTCATAACAGATCACCCCCTTTTTTTTGCCTGTCTTATGCAGGGGTTGAAAACATTTCATAAAATTCTCACCGCGTTCCCCCTCAGCGCACGACCGGCGCAACTTTAAAGATAACCCTGTTTGACGATACGTCAAATCAATCCACGCCAATTATTTGCATGCCTCAGGCTGGCGCTGTCCAGGGCGCATAAGTAAGACAAGCCGCTGAAAAAAAAGAAAAAGCGGGAAAAAGCTCTGCCTTGCTATCCCTGCGGGGATTATGAGCTGTTGCGGGTATGCAGCATGGTCCAGTACCCAAGAAAGTTTACCTGGCGTATATCCACCACACTGAGCGGGTTCTGCTGCAAAAAATCCTCCATGGAAAATCTCGGCCTGAACCCGATCAGATTCCTAAACGGCAGAAGTGCGGTTTCCAAGGCCTTTGGAATCAGGCGGTCATTGCTGAAATGATTGACAACGAAAATATCTCCTCCGGGCTTGCATACCCGCCGGACCTCCTGCATCATCACATCCGGCTGCGGTACAACCGTAACCACGTACATGAGCGCAACCATGTCAAAACTGTTGTCTTCAAAGCTCATCTGCTGCGCATCCATCAGGGACAAACACCGCCTGTCGCCGGGCTCCCCGCTTAAGTGCTCTCTGGCGAGCCACAGCATGTGGGGTGATATATCAATTCCTGCCACAGAAACCTCATCCGGGTAGAGCGGCAGCGAAAGACCGGTTCCCACGCCGACTTCCAGAATCCTCTGGCCGGGGGAAAACTCCATTTTGTCTATAACCGCCCTGCGCCCGGGCTCGAAAACTTTTCCGAAAATCCGGTCGTAATTTCTTGCGTATCGTTTGTATGCCTTTATTACAGTCTGGTCATCCATTGCTACACTCCGGGGGGCCCTGGTTGCTACCTGATTGACAAACAGGCCAAATTCATTTATTTATTTTTAATTATTTGCGACAACTATCAAATCCGATTCCGGTTTGAAAGTTTTTTCTTGTCTTTGCCAATAACCGAAAATATCTGGAGGAACCAATGCCGTACGAAACCATTTTACTGGATACAGCCGACGGGGTGGCAACCATTACCGTAAACCGCCCCAAGGCCCTGAACGCACTGAACTCGCAGGTTATAAAAGAGCTGCAGGCAGCGGTGGAGGAAATAGAGAAAAACGAGGACATAACCGCTGTTATCATTACCGGTGCTGGTGAAAAAGCCTTTGTGGCAGGAGCTGACATAAGCGAACTTGCGGAATTAAACCCTGTCAGCGCAAAGCAATTCGCCTCACGCGGCCACCAGGTAATGCTTAAACTAGAGAACCTTCCGATACCGGTTATAGCTGCTGTAAACGGCTTCGCCCTGGGCGGCGGACTGGAACTGGCACTTTCGTGTGATTTTATCTACGCCGCCGATAATGCAAAGGTCGGCCAGCCGGAAATCAACCTCGGCATTATCCCGGGATTCGGAGGGACCCAGCGCCTGGCGCGCCTGGTTGGCAAAAACCTGGCCAAGGAAATGATCATGACCGGCATGATGCTGTCTGCAGAAGAAGCCGAGAAAAAGGGAATCGTAAACAGGGTGGTCCCCGCAGCCGAGCTCATGGAGACGGCCGGAAAAACAGCCCGCTCAATCTCGGAAAAAGGCAGATTATCGGTCTGCTCAGCCAAGCAGGCAGTAAACAACGGCCTGGATGCCGACCTGAAAACCGGCTGCGAAATAGAGATAAACGCATTTTCCCTGTGCATGGCAAGCCCGGATGCAAAGGAGGGCACCGCGGCCTTTCTTGAAAAACGCAAGCCTGAATTCAAAGGGAGTCTGAGGGGATAGCGGATTTTTTCTTGACAGTCCCTGTATTGTCCGGTTAAGGAAGTCTGAAAGCATGCGACAGAACAGGCAGATTATTCGTTTTTTCAACCTTAAATCCAGAAGACACAGGGCCCGGGATTTGTTAAAATGAACCTGACATCAGGCCTTGCCGGTTTCGGGAAGTTTTTTTTCTTTAAAAAGTCTTCCCATGGACCGGCCAGATAAAAATTTAACCGGAACCAGCAGGCAAGCCATGGGAAGACGCATTGCAGCAGACCCATGGCTTTTTATTAAAGGCTGTGGGATTTTCCTGCAGCCTTTTTTTGTTTCGTCAAGGAGGATGTAAAAAGCCCTGCTGCATAAAAACCGGGTGAGGACCAGGCAACAGGAGGAACAAGGATGATCTACGACATCGAGTATGAAACCATGCCAAGAGAAGCTCTTGAGTCTATTCAGCTCCGGCGTCTGCAGGCAACGGTTTCCCGGGTTTACGCCACGGTGCCGTTTTACCGTGAAAAATTTGAAAATGCAGGCATCAGTCCCGGCGGCATAAATTCCCTGGCAGACCTGCAGCAGCTTCCCTTCACCACCAAACAGGACCTTCGGGACAACTACCCTTTCGGCATGTTTGCAGTTCCCATGGACAACGTGGTGAGGATTCATGCATCCTCCGGCACGACAGGAAAGCCCACGGTGGTGGGCTATACCTCCAGGGACATAAATACCTGGGCGGAACTCATGGCACGGGCGCTTTCCGCGGGCGGAGCCACCCGCGGCGACATCATTCACAATGCATACGGATACGGGCTTTTTACGGGCGGACTCGGCATTCACTACGGTGCTGAAAAGCTCGGCGCCTCCGTGATACCCGTATCCGGAGGAAACACCAAGCGGCAGGTGGTAATCATGAAGGATTTCGGCCCCACCATCATGACTGCCACTCCTTCGTATTCCCTGCACCTGGCTGAGGCGGCCGAGGAAATGGGGGTTTCTTTCAGGGATCTGAAGTTCAAATTCGGAATCTTCGGCGCAGAGCCCTGGTCAGAGAACATGCGCCGCGAGATAGAGGAAAAGCTGAACCTTTCGGCAGTTGATATCTACGGGTTAAGCGAGGTGCTCGGCCCCGGCGTGTCAGTTGAATGCCACGAGGCCAAGGCAGGACTCCACATTGCAGAGGACCACTTCATCGCGGAAATCATTGACCCGTCAACAGGACAGGTGCTTCCCTGGGGTGAAACCGGTGAGCTGGTTCTTACTTCCATCACCAAGGAAGCCTTTCCGGTGATCCGCTACCGCACCCGCGACATTACCAGCTTAAACCCGGAGCCCTGCATATGCGGGCGCACAATGGCGCGGATGGATAAAATAAGTGGACGCACCGACGACATGCTGATCATCAGGGGCGTAAACGTCTTTCCCTCGCAGATTGAAAGCGTATTAATGGAAATGAAGGGAGTGGAGCCCCATTATCAGCTGGAAGTCGACCGCAAGGACAACCTGGACACCCTCACCGTCCATGTGGAGGTAAGCGAGGGCATATTCTCAGACGAGGTAAAGGAACTCCAGCGCTTTGAAGAAAATATCGCAAGGGAAATCAAGGAACTGCTCGGCATTTCTGCCATAGTAAAGCTTGTAGAACCCAAGGGCATTGCCAGAAGCGAGGGCAAGGCAGCCCGGGTAATTGACAGGCGCAAAATGTAAAAAGGCCTTTATACAAGGCCTCAACTCCAAGGAGGGGATCCATGCAAGCCGAACAGATCTCAATTTTTCTGGAAAACAAGGCCGGACGTCTGTCCGAGGTCACGGGCATCCTTTCGCAAAACGGGGTCAACATCCGCGCTCTGGCCCTGGCAGACACCACGGATTTCGGTGTTCTGCGCCTTATTGTCGATGACAACGCAAAGGCGGAAGAGGTTCTTAAAAACAGCGGCTTTACGGTGCGAAAGACCAGGGTTGTGGCAGTGGAGGTAAAAGATCATCCCGGCGGGCTGCACAGCATCCTTGAAATACTTCACAGGGCGCAGATAAACGTTGAATACATGTATGCGTTTGTAAGGCAAAGCGGCAGCAACGCAGTTATGATCTTTCGTTTCGACCAGCCTGAAGAGGCAGTCAGGGTTCTTTCGGAAAGCGGGGTAACAATTATCCAGGGCGACATGCTCTACAGCATGTAAAAAAGAAAATCAGAAATACGGATTTCAAAATACGAAAAAGATTCTGAAACCATAGGCCGGAACCGCAAAGACCCCATGCGGTAGTG
>JBKHES010000002.1:0-73952 GCA_046540695.1 Desulfobacterales bacterium | reverse complement strand
TTTCTGGAAGAGCTGTTTTAGCCGGAGCCGGTATTGCTCTTAAACACCGCGGCTGTAAGGGCTGCACCGCTGACCCAGTTCATCGGCGCCTGTATGATGGGATAACGGATGCCGAGCAGGCTGCATATGCGGTTTTGATTATTTCTGTCCAAGAGGCTTTCCTTTTTATAAGTTGTTAGAAGCGGTAAAAAATAGATCGCACCTGCGGGTCAGCCGATCATTACAAGACCGTCGCTTACAGCCCTTTTACCGTTTTCGTTTTTAACGAAGAAATGCACGGGATTTAAGCCGTCTTTTTTTTCAGCCGAAGCCGCCTCTATGGTAATGCGGCTTCCGGGAAGCACCATGTCAGTGAACCTGCACGCGATGGTGCGGATGCGGCGGGGGTCGGCGTCTGCAAAACCGTTCGTGATCTCCCGCACAGCCATGGCAAGGGTGGCTGTGCCCTGGACGATGATGCCGGAAAGCCCTACGGTTCTGGCAAATTTTACAGAGGTGTGGATCGGGAAAAACATGTTTGCACATCCGTCGTAAATAAATGTATGAAAGGGATCCACGTCGACAAATCTCTTAAATTCAGCAGGCTCGCTCCATTTTTTCAGGCGCCGTATTTCAGGCACCTCGCATGAGTGCGCGCTTTTTCCCTCGCACTCAACCCCGCGCAGAAGCCCTCCGATGTGCTCGGTGAAAACCGGCTGTCCCCGGTCATCTGCTGCGTCAAACCGGAGGATTATGTGGGTTCCGGTCCAGTGGGAGCGGATGGCTGCGATTTCCCCGTTGATCACGATCCTGTCTCCGGGTACTACAGGCCTGTAAAACTGCAGGTGCTCGGTATAGTGCACCATTGTTGACAGGTGTTCATCCGGAAAATCAGTGGCCTTTATATTTTTGCCCAGGTTTTCCGAGACTGGCCATGTCAGGGCCACGCAGAACATGGGAGGTGCGATGATGCCTGACGGCCGCTCGTCGTCAAAATAAAGCGGGTTGCTGTCGCGTACGGCTGCTGCATAGTTCATGGTATCGCGCCACTGAACGGTGACCCGATGTTCCCGCAAAAGAGAACCCGTAAACGCGGAACTGATTTTCATGGAGATTCCCCGGAGTTTGATTTAAGGTGCTTCTATACTATATATTGATTTTTTTGCCCATCGAAAATCCATTTTTTGTCAAGGCCCTGATTTTTATGCCCCAGGCTTGAAAATCCGATAATCTGATACTAATATTTAGGACTGAATTATCAAACCCTTTTAAGAAAGGATCTTCCATGCGTGATCCATCCGGCGGTTTAAATCCGGCAAGAATTATAATCGTGATAGTGATCCTTGCTCTGATCGGCGTAATTGGGTTTTTCGGCTGGCACCGCTTCATGCAGTGGCATGAAGAAAAGCTCAGCACGGCGGTCGAAGAAGAACGGCGGCAGGTGAAAGAAGAACTTCCTGATACCAGGGAAGAGATTGTCAAATGGCTGGAGGAAAACACTGATCTGGAACCCCGGCGGCAGCAGCCGAAGGTCTCGAAAAGACGCATGGAGGATGTTTTCGGAGAACCCGTGTTAAAGGGGGAAGACAGGGGATGCCCCCGCCTGGAGCGACAGCTGGTTTCTTTTTTCGATTACCTGGAAACCAGGCACGATATAGGAAGTAAAGACAAGGACGCATATGAAATATTCGGGGAAATGGTCCAGGACCTTGCGCAAACACCTCCGCTGGTCACGGGCGAGGCCCGCAATCTTTCAAATCTTCTCAAAAACCGGGCTCATTTCTTCAGGGTCCTGGGAAAAGACCGGATTGAGCTGGCGATAGCGGTTCTGCGCTCTGACAGGGACGTGCTTGAACATGCAATGAGTAATTTCTACAGATACTTTGTATCGGAAAAGTGCTGCGAAGAGTATTTCGGCACCTGCATACCGGATGAAACTCTTTACGAGTATGCCGCATTCTTTCTCGACACCCTGGCCGGCCAGGGTTACCTTATGCGAAGGGATGCAGGGATACGGACCCTGATGCTTTATTACAGCGTGCTTGTGCTCGACCGGGCTGCTGACCAGGGTATCAACCGTCACGGAATAGACATACGACCGCGTATAGAGAATGCACTAAACGAGGTGGAAGCCACCGGCGGCCTGCGGTTCAAGGAGCGCTATATTTCAAGGCTTCAAAATCTCAGGGAAAAATACGAGTCGGAAAACAGGCAGTAAGCTGCCCCCACAATCAATGGAGGATGCCATTATGGCAGAGCAATGGGAAAAGGATCTTTCATGTGCTGTATCCTGCAGCCGTTGCAACGCGGGTTTGAGTGCCGATGACAGAAGGATTCTCTCGGTATACACTCACCAGCCGGTATGCATGGAATGCAAAAAGCAGGAGGAAAAGAGGCCGGATTACGAGGAGACTTCCAGGAATATGATCGGCCAGTGCATGGCTGAAACAGAGGCAGCATGGTCGGATCCTGGCGGATACTGCTTTTATCACTTTTATCCTTTCACGTGTTCTTAAACCCCGAAGGGGCAGAGACCTGATTTGCAGGGGTGATAAGACCGGAAAAACAGCCTTCAGAAGCTGTAAACAAGGGTTATAGCGGTTTCAGTGCCGGTTTTTTATGCCCTGTGTAAAGGGTTGCAATTCCGGCAGTAAGCGGCAGCCACATTACGTCTTCAAAGCCTGCCCGGCCCATCAGGGAGGCAAATTCGGCCGGCTGCGGGAAATTAAGAACAGATGCCGGAAGATAGCGATAGGCCCGCATGTTTTTTGAAAACATTCCCCCCACTGCAGGCAGAATCCTGGTGAAATAAAGAAGATAGAGCCTGCGCAGCATTTCACCTGAAGGCGTGGCAAGCTCTAAAACCGCCAGCGTACCGCCCGGCCTGAGCAGGTCCAGAAATCCCTCCAGAGCCTTTTGCCTGGCTGTGACATTTCTGATCCCAAAGGCTATGGTTACAGCATCGAAGCTTTCACTTGCAAAAGGCGGGCACAGAACGTCTGCGGCCACGAGATGAAACCCGCATCCGCTCCCGGATTTGAGCCCTTTTTTTCGGGCAATTTCCAGCATTTCAACGGAAAAATCCATTCCCGCAGCCACCGGGTCCTTCTTCTGCTTCAGGATTTCTGCAATCACGTCTCCCGTGCCGCAGGCTGCATCCAGTATGCGTGCCTGCCCGGGCACGCTTATGGACTCGATCATCTTCCGGCGCCAGTAGACATCCTGCCGAAGGCTGAGCAGCCGGTTGAGAAAGTCGTATTTCGGCGCTATTGCGCCGAACATGTTTCTTATAAAGCCGGGCTCTGTGTTTTTGTTCATTGACAATTCGGTTTTATGCATTATTCTACTGTTGGAGTTTTCAGCATTACATGCCTGCCGGTTCCGGTAAGTACCTAATAGCACAATACTGATTGTTTTGAAATGACTTGATTTGCCGGAGCGGGTACATTGACGAAGCAGACGCATCATTGTTAATCTAAAATCAAACAAAATCGGTTGGTTATCCGCTTATGAGCGAGAAAAGAGATTACTACGAGGTACTCGGGGTTGACAGAAACGTTGATTCAAACGAGCTTAAGGCAAAGTACCGCAAGATCGCGCTGAAGTACCACCCTGACCGCAACCCTGGCGACAAGGAAGCAGAGGACAGGTTCAAGGAGGCTGCCGAAGCCTATGAGGTGCTGTCCGACCCGGAAAAGCGCCAGATGTATGACAGGTTCGGCCACAGCGCGTTTGAAAACGGCGGCAGAGGCGGCCAGGCAGGCAACTTCAGGGATTTCGAGGACATCTTTTCGTCTTTCGGCGACATTTTCGAGGATTTCTTCGGTTTCCGCCAGGGCTCACGCGGGGGACGCAGCCGTGCCCAGAGGGGATCGGACCTGCGCTATGATCTTACCATAGAGTTTACTGACGCTGCCTTTGGCAAGGATACAGAACTTGAACTGGAAAAGATGGTTGCCTGCGATGAATGCAGGGGCACCGGCGCCAAGCCGGGCACCGAACCTGAAACCTGCGAACAGTGCAGGGGAACGGGTCAGTTTGTGCGCACCCAGGGTTTTTTCCAGGTAAAAAGCGTTTGTCCCAGGTGCCGGGGTCAGGGCAGGGTTATAACGGAGCCTTGTCCCAAGTGCATGGGCAGGCAGCAGGTTGCCGCCAGAAAGAAGGTGGAGCTGAAAATTCCAGCAGGCGTGGACACCGGGTCCAGGCTGCGGCTTGCAGGCGAGGGGGAGCCGGGTGTAAACGGCGGCCCCGCAGGTGATCTCTACGTTTTTATCCGGGTAAAGCCCCATGACGTATTCGAACGCAGGGACAACGATATTGTCTGCAAAGTTGAGCTCTCCTTTGTCCAGGCGGCCCTCGGCGATGAAATCACCGTGCCCACACTCACCGGCGAGGAGACAGTAGAGATCCCCAAGGGTACTCAGTACGGCGATATCATAAAGCTCACCAACCAGGGTATTCCTTCGCTTCGCACCGGCCTTCCCGGAGATGAACTCGTGGAGGTGGCACTGAAAACCCCCAAACACATGAGCAAGCGCCAGGAAGAAATTTTAAGGGAATTTGAAAAACTGGAGTCCGAAAAACTAACCTCGAGGATTAAGCGGATTTTCACTAGGTCCGGCTCATCGTCTTCTTCAAAGGCGGCCAGGTAATCCGGCCCGGCAGGCAAGGTGCAGGCAACAGAAATTTTTTGTGGGGACAGGCTTTTTAAGTCTGTCCCCGCCTATATTCAGGGGGGAAAAATGTATGAACTCAAAGTGGTAACGCGTTTTGCTGCAGCCCACCAGCTGAAGATGGTAACTGAAAAGTGCGAAAACCTTCACGGTCACAACTGGAAAGTGGAGCTGTGCGTTGCGGGCGAGAACCTGCAGGATTCGGGCGTGCTCATGGATTTCGGCGTTATCAAGGAACGGCTCGGAGAAATAATTGACTCCCTGGATCACAGGTTTTTAAATGAGCTGCCTGCATTCGACCGGAGCAACCCCTCGTCCGAGCTTATTGCAAAGCATGTTGCTGATGCGTTTTCAGAGCGCATAGGCGAGGACGAGCCCATCTTTGTATCGAGGGTCAGGGTTTGGGAATCCGAGGATGCCTGCGCTTCCTACGTGCCTTCCAGGTAGGCCGCGACCAGTTCCTCGCGGGTGACAATTGAACGGACCTCCGGGACTGTCTTTTTTATGTTTTCAGCCCCCCCCTCCTGGCGGTCCACCAGAAGAACCACCGAATCAACTTCCAGGCCCTCTGATACGGCGCGTTCCACCGCCTTTAGCGTCGAGCCCCCGGTGGTTGCAACGTCTTCCACAATCGCAACCCGCTGACCCGGGGACAGATCGCCCTCTATCCACTTTACAATTCCGTGGTCCTTTTGCGTCTTTCGGATGGAAAAGGCCTTTATCGGAGCAGACTGCAGTTCCGAGACGAATGCCGCGGCTATGGCAATGGGATCCGCCCCGAAGGTTATGCCTCCCACTGCTTCTATATCCCGGTCTTTTATTGCGTCAAACACAAGGTGTCCTATAAGAAAAAGCCCACGGGGGCTAAGGGTAACCGGCTTGCAGTTGATGTAGTAGCTGCTCATCTGCCCGGAGGCCAGCTTAAACGACGGTTCCCTGCTGTATTGGAAGGATTTTCTGCAAAGCAGGTCTATTAGTTCTTCTTTCATGCAGTTGATGCCTCCTTGGGCTCCGGCGTGCCGCTGCGGTGCCGTTTTCCAGGAAAATGTTGATTTCACCGTGCAGATTCGATAAAAATATCCCCCACTGATTGTTGGAAGAAGCCGTGTCAAAAAGGGATCAGTGGGGGTGTCAGGAAAAACCGGAAACGGCACTCCCTGACTTTGACGAAAACAGATACCAGTAAATCAAGGCGCAGTCAATATAAACAATGCAGGACAAAAACCAGGTGCAAAATCAGATCATACGTTTCTGCGGTGTTACAAAGCGCTTCGGCGAGGTCTATGCCCTGCGCGACGTAAACTTCGGCATAAGGAAAAACGATTTTGCCTTCATAACAGGCCCCAGCGGCGCAGGGAAATCAACCCTGATAAAGCTTTTATACATGGGCGAGCGCATGAGCGACGGATATGCAATTGTCGACGGGATGAACCTTGCAAGGATCCCGAGAAAGCAGATCCCGGAGCTGCGGCGCAGGATAGGAGTGATTTTCCAGGACTTCAAGCTCATAGAAACCCTTACCGTTTTTCAGAACGTGGCCCTGGTGATGGAGGCTGCGGGATTCAGGTCCAGGAGCTTTATCAGGCAGAGGGTTGAAGACCTGCTGGAGCTGGTGGGCCTGGCCCATCATTCGGATGCCTACCCTCCCACGCTTTCCGGGGGTGAAAAGCAGCGGGCGGCAGTGGCAAGGGCCATGGTGGGAAAGCCGAAAATCATCCTTGCAGACGAGCCCACGGCAAGCCTTGACCCTGCTGCCTCGGAAAGGGTGCTGCAGCTTCTGCGCGCAGCCCATGCCAGGGGCGCCACCGTTGTGATAACAACCCATGACAGGGAGCTGCTGTCCATGTTTGACGCACGCGTAATTTACCTGGATCAGGGCAGGCGGGTTGACTCTGGTGACGGTCCTGAGGAAACCGGGTCTTGTGCGTCTGATCCCCCGGCAGAGGAGACTACATGATAAGCGTCCTGACAAGGGCCTTAAGCGACTATGTCCGCCACAGGCTTCTGCACGGTGCGTGCGTTTTCACAATAGCGCTTGCGGTTTTTATAGTGTGCGCATTCACGCTTTTTTTTATTAATGCAGGCGAATTGATGGAACAATGGCAGCGTGGTGTGCGCATTACCGCCTATATGGAAGACGGGGCCGGCCGGGAACGGGCAGCCGAAGCCCGAAAAGCCATAGAGAAGCATGAAGGCGTGAGCTCTGTTTCTTACGTGCCGGCAGACGAAGGACTTGAATGGTTAAAAGAGGAAATCGGCCCGGATTCCTCGCTGCTTGCCGACCTGGAGGAAAATCCCCTGCCGGACGCCCTGGAAATAAGTCCTGCACGGGGCACGGAAGGAATAGAGGCAATAGAGGAGCTGGCGGAAAAAGTAAAACAGGTCCCCGGGGTTGCAGGCGTTGAATACGCACGCAAATGGCTGGACCAGTTTTACGGGATATACAGCCTTTTCAGGATAACCGCGTTTGTTATGGCTGCTCTGGTTTTTCTTGCCATTATGTTTATAGTTGCAAACACCATGCGGCTCATTCTTTATTCCCGCCGCGAGGAAATCGAAATAACCAGCATAATAGGCGCTGACGAGTCCTTTATCAAGTACCCTCTTTATCTTGAATCGGCGCTGCTGGGTCTTTGCGGCGGGCTTGCGGGGCTCGGGCTTGTATACTGCGCGTATCGCGGGGTGATGCCGGGCATTTCCACGGAAGGACTGATGCCGTTTTTCCGGTTCCGGTTTATCCCGCCCGAATTGACGGCGCTAATCATAATATCCAGCATGTTCGTGGGGTGGCTGGGGTGTTTTTTTACCGTTCGGCGTTTTCTGCGCGTATAATCGCGGCTGCAATATGCGCTGCGGCGCTTTTGTGGCCCGGCTCGGCAGTGTTTTGCGAAAAGCTGCAGCAGACCGGAGTGGTGCGCGTGGATACCCTGAACATGAGGAGCGCGCCTGACGTTCAGGCGCCGGTGGTCAGCATTCTTGAAAAAGACACCGAAGTCCGGATCCTGCAGGAACAAGACGAGTGGCTCCAGGTGATCCACAACGGCAATATCGGCTATTTGTATAACGACAGCGGGTATCTGGAACGTTATACCACACACAGGGTCACCGAGGATTCCGCGCAAGCGGACAGGGAACTGGCCATGGCCAGGGCAAGGGAGATAGAAAGAAGGATAAGTCAAAAGCAAAAGGAGCTCCGGGAGGTCTCGCAAAAGCAGGAAGCCGTTGCCGGGGATCTTGAAGAAACAGACGAGAAGATAAGAAAAAAGCGAAAAGAACTGCGCGAACTCATGGAGGACGCGGAAGAAACCAGTGCCAGGATCCTCCGTCTTGAGCAGCAAGCAGGGCAGGTGCGAGAGGCCATCGAGCGCAGGGAAAAGTATTTCCGCAGGCGCATGCAGGCTCTTTACAAACTCTACCGGCTGGGCGGGATGAACCTTCTTGCTGCGGCTGATTCCGTGCATGACCTTTTTACCCTCAAGGCTTCGGTTGAGCGGGTGCTGGGGCATGACGAAGAAGTGCTTTCTGAAATGGCGGAGAAAAGACGGCGCCTTTCAGGCGTACTTGAGCGTTTAAACGAAAAACGCCAGGAAAATCAGAAGCTTGCAGCCGAATATGAAAACAGCCTTTCGGATCTGGCCGCCATGAAACAGCAGCGCAAAAAAGTTCTGGCCGGCCTGGAAAAACGAAAATCGGACCGGGAGCAGACTATTTCGTATCTGCGCGAGGCATCCCGCAGGATGGACAAAACAATAAAAGATCTAAAAGAACGCTCCTATAAAGCCGAAAGGGATTTCGAGTCACATCAGGGGTTGCTAAATATGCCGGTTAAGGGTAATATTGTCTCGGAATTCGGCAGGCACGTGGACTCAGAGACTGGAGCGGAAAGTTACAAAAACGGTATTGAAATCAATTCCGGCCACGGAGAGCCTGTAAGGGCGGTTTTTGATGGTGAAACCGTGTTTGCCGACGAGGTCAGGGGTTTCGGCAGGGTGGTTATTGTTTCTCACGGCAGTGATTACCACACGGTATATGCACGCGTGGAAGACATGTTCAGCAGCAAGGGAGAGACTGTGGAATCCGGGCAGGTGATCGCCACGGTCGGAGAATCCGGCTCCAGGAAAGGGCCGGCTCTGTATTTTGAAATCCGGCATGACGGAAAACCTGTGGACCCGATGAAATGGCTGGACAAAGGATAAAAGGAGTCATGGATGGGACTTATGAAAAATAAATTCGCCAGGGTGACGATTCTTGCAGTGGTGGCGGTCTTCGGGGTAATGGCGGCTACAACCGTTTACGGCGAGTTCTCCAGGGAGGAGACCTACGAGGGGCTCAAGCTGTTTTCAGACGTATTAGATGAGCTGGAGAAAAACTACGTGGAGGAGGTCGATACACGGGAATTAATCGAGGAGGCCATAAACGGCATGGTCGAAAGCCTGGATCCGCATTCGACTTTCATGCCGCCGGAGGCGTTTGACGAACTGCAGGATGAAACTCGCGGGGAATTCGGCGGCATAGGCATTGTAATCAGCAAGCGCGAGGGCAGGCTTACGGTTGTTTCGCCCATTGAGGGCACCCCTGCTTCAAAAGCGGGCATACAGGCCAACGACGTGATAATAGAGGTTGAAGGCAAGTCCACCGAAGATATGAAGCTGTGGGAGGCGGTAAAGAAAATGCGCGGCGAACCCGGCACCGAGATAGATATCAAGGTGATGCGCAAGGGCCGGTCAGAGCCCATGGAGTTTTCCCTGGAAAGGGATGTCATCCCCGTGGAAAGTGTAAGACACGCAATGATAAAGCCGGGGTACGGGTACGTATGGATCACCAATTTCCGGGAAAATACCGCGGACGAGGTCAAAAAGGCACTGGCTGACCTGGAAAAACGCGGCGATCCGTTAAATGGGCTTATCCTTGATATGCGCGACAACCCGGGCGGGCTGCTTACCCAGGCCGTGTCCGTATCTGATTTGTTTCTCAATGAAGGAAAGATAGTATCCATAAAAAGCCGCAACGAAAAAGAAGAAAACGTATATGACGCCTCCGAGCTGGGATCAGAACCGGATTACCCCATTGTGGTGCTTATAAACGGCGGAAGCGCCAGCGCCTCGGAGATCGTGGCGGGCGCCCTGCAGGACAACGAGCGGGCTCTGGTTCTCGGCACGGACTCTTTCGGCAAGGGCTCGGTTCAGACTGTAAAACCGCTGCGAAACGGCTACGGGCTGAAATTCACCATTGCCAAGTATTATACGCCCAAAGGAAGATCAATCCAGGCAGATGGCATTCATCCTGACCTTTTGGTGAGCCGCAGGTTCATTGATGAGCAGGAAGCCTCTGACATGGACTCCCTGAAGGAAGAGGACCTGAAAGACCATCTACCCGGAGAAATGCAGCAGGAGCAGGACTCCATGGAAGAGATGGAAGAGGATGACACAGGCATGGACGAAGGCGAAGGAAAAGAACCCGAAGACCGGGAAGACACGCGGGATGAAAACGAAAAGCTGCTTGAACTGCGCAACGTGCTCTATGAGAGCAGCGGCGATGACCCGGAAGTTCTTTTGAAGGATTCGCAGATTAACAGGGCTTATGAGATTCTGAGGGGATACAAGGTATTCCGGGCCATGGGAGAAGGAAAATAGAAAAGGATGGCAAGGTCGCCGGATTCTAGGAAAAAGGCAAAACCAAAAAGCGGATCCGGAAAAAAGGCCGCTTCAGGAAAAAAGGACACTTCAAAAAAAGCATCGTCCGGTAAAAGGACTGCTCCGTCAAAATCTTCAAAAAAGGCAGGCGGCTCCAAAAAGATCCGGCAGCGAAGCATCAGGTGGGATTTTGTGGTGTTCGCCTGCATAGTGACGGCGGTGGTTGCTCTTGCCGGATATTACCATCTGCATTTCCGGCCGGCGCAAAAGCCGGCCGAGACGGTTTCCGTTCCGGAAAGGCCCGAACCTCCTGAGATTCCTGAAAAACGTCCAAAGGTGGCGATAATAATCGACGACCTCGGGCGGGATAAAGATATTGCCAAAAAGTTTTTCTCCCTTAAGGGACGTTTTACTTACTCGGTTTTACCGGGCAGCACTTTTCAGGGGGAAATCGCAGAGAGGGCTCACAGAAACGGCGGCGAGGTCATGCTGCACCAGCCCATGGAGCCCGTGAATTATCCGGAAAATGACCCGGGCGAGGGGGCGCTGCTTTCGTCCATGACAGCAGACGAGCGCATAAGCGTTTTAAAACAGCACATCGACGAACTGCCGCACGTAAAAGGCGTAAACAATCATATGGGGTCGAAAATGAGCGAGGAATCGGCCCACATGAACCAGATCCTGTCGATTGTCAAAAAGAGCGGCCTTTATTATATAGACAGTCTTACAACAGAGAAAAGCAAAAGCCTTTCATCCGCACGCCTTTTACGGGTTCCTTTCGCAGAGCGTGATGTTTTCATAGACCATGTGCCCGATCCCGCTTTTATCAGGCGCCAGTTAAAAACTCTGGTGGCTGTGGCACAGCAAAAAGGCAGGGCGGTCGGCATATGTCATCCCTACCCTGCCACCTATGAGGTCCTGGAAGATGAGCTCCCGCGTATGAAAAGGAAGGTTCGCCTGGTGTCTGCCTCGGAAGTGGTATCTGTCAGGAGGCCTTAGTTTTCCTTGCCGCAATCCCGATCCACTCGTCTTCCGAGAGGATTTCAAGTATTTCGAATCCTGATTTTTCCAGGGCCTCTGATACGCTGTCTTTGTTTATCCCAAGGATGCCCGAGGCTATAAATACTGCGCCGGGGGCGAGCACGCTTGGGATTTGCGGTATCATAGGGACAATCGTGGCAGTCAGGATATTGGCCGCTGCCAGATCCCACGTGCCGGTGACTGCATCCACCAGGTTGCCGGTATTCAGCTTGAATTTTTCTTTTTCCACCCCGTTGACAAGCAGGTTTTCCTCTGCAACGCCGACTGCCACCGGATCGTTGTCGACTCCCAGGAGCATGCCTGCTCCGAGCCTGGCTGCCGCCACCATGAGAATTCCCGAGCCGGTGCCTATGTCAAGTACCCTGAAACCCGGCTTCATGAATCGTTCAATGAGCCTTAAGCACATGGCGGTTGTGGGGTGGGTACCGGTTCCGAAGGCCATGCCCGGGTCCAGTTCTATTACTGTCTCGTGGTTCTGCGGAAAGTAGTCCCGCCAGGTGGGTTTGATCACGATGCCTTCTGAGATTTTTACAGGATGAAAGTGTGCTTTCCAGGATTCCGCCCAGTCCTGTTCTTCTACCTCGCTGTATTCCACCCTGTACCAAGCCATGAGTGTGCTGCCGAGTTCCGCGAGCCCTTGTTCCAGCTTCCGCGTGCTTTCATCCAGCCTGCCGTCTTCCGGCAGAAACCCGGTTACCGAGTGGTTTTCCGGTGCGGGCAGTGCGTCATCAGCCCAGTCCAGTTCCGGGTATTCAACGGGGTTTTCGGTTATCACGCCCGTGAGCCCGAGGTCATAGAAAATGTCCGCGATCAGAAAAGAGGCGGTCTCCGGGTCTCCGGCCTCAAATATCACGCTTGCTTTTATCCATTTCATCTGGGGTGTTTCCGGTTTTTTTATGTTTGATTATATCAGATATTGTCCCTGTGATAAAAATTCAAGTTTTTTTGCCGCGGCATCCGGACCTGCGGGTTTTGGTGCTTGACTGGGCAGGGGGGAATTGATAAATACCGGAATATTATGCAAGACGATTCACCAAGATATAAACGTCTCCGCGAGAGCATGGTCAAAAACCAGATCGAGGCCCGCGGAGTCAGTGATCCGAAGGTGCTTTCGGCCATGGCACGGGTGCCGAGGCATTTGTTTGTAAACGAGGCCCTAATGGACCAGGCGTATAATGATCATCCGCTTCCCATAGGAGATCAGCAGACAATTTCACAGCCCTATATAGTTGCCATGATGACCGAAGCCCTGCAGCTCGACGAGGACGACAGGGTCCTGGAGATAGGGACAGGTTCCGGATACCAGGCAGCAGTGCTTGCAGAGATCAGCTACAGGGTATATACCATTGAACGCAACCGCAACCTGTATCAAAATGCCCGCAGGGTTTTTGAGCAGCTTGGCTACTACAACATCATTCCCAGGTATTCAGACGGCACAGTGGGATGGCGCGAGGAAAGCCCGTTTGACGCAATCCTGGTTACAGCCGGGGCCCCGGAGATTCCCAAGCCCCTGGTAGACCAGCTTGCAATGGGCGGCAGGATGGTCATTCCGGTCGGGTCTTCTTTTTCCCAGACAATGGTCAAGGCAGTAAAACAGGAGCATGGAATTCACCAGAGCGAGCTGGGGGGATGCCGTTTCGTGAGACTTCTCGGACAGTACGGGTGGAAAGACGATTGAGCCGCAAGTACGAGAGTTCTTCCTGGAAATCTGCTTTTTTTTCATCCCCGGGTCCTGATTCGCGGCTGTCCGCGCTCATGCTGGCCTTAAAGGGCGCTTTCATGGGTGCGGCAGACACGGTGCCGGGCGTTTCAGGCGGCACCATTGCTCTGATCACAGGCATATACGAAGAACTATTAGCAGCAGTAAAGTCTGTAAACTCGAAAATGCTCGGCCGCCTGCTGCGCCTGGATTTAAAAGGCGCCATGGCTGAGGTCCACATCCGTTTTCTCCTGTGTCTTTTCTCCGGGATCGCGATAGCTGTTGTAAGTCTTGCCAGGCTGATGAACCACCTGCTGAATCATCATCCCGTGCCCACCTGGAGCCTTTTTTTCGGCCTGATCGCGGCTTCCATCTGGTCAGTGGGCCGCAGGGTGGAGGACTGGTCTGCCGCGGCTGCAGGGGCATTCTGCATCGGAGCCGGCGCGGCATGGATAATAGTGGGCCTGGTGCCGGCCCGGACCCCGGAGACTTACTTTTTCATGTTCCTTGCAGGCATGCTGGCAGTATGCGCCATGATACTTCCAGGTTTGTCAGGGGCGTTTATACTTCTTATACTCGGAAAGTACGAATTCGTGTTGGCTGCGCTGAAAAACCCGTTTGCCGGGTCGAACCCGGTGGTGCTGGGAATGCTTGCAGCCGGGTGCGCGGTGGGGCTGGCGGGTTTTTCCCGGGTGCTCAAGTTTCTGCTCGACAGGTATCACAACGCGGCCCTTGCCTGCCTTACCGGCCTGATGCTGGGCTCCATGCGAAAGATCTGGCCGTGGAAGGAGCCCGTGGTCATGGAAAGGGTTCACGGGGAGTTGATGGTGATAAAGGAAAAAAATGTCCTGCCCGCCGAACTCTGGCCCGAGGCTGCCACTGCTGCATTGCTGGCCGCTGCGGGCTTTGCGCTGGTTGTTTTGCTCGACCGGCTGGGCCGCAGGGATGCGGCGGATTGACCCGCGGCTACTTTTTGCCGTCGAGATGAACTTTGAAGTGCTCCTCGAGTTTTTTCTGCACCGGCGGCGGGACCATGCTTTCTATGTTGCCCCCGAATTTTGCCGCCTCCTTGATAATCGAGGAGCTGGTAAAGATCCAGCGCAGGCCCGTCATAAGAAATACAGTCTGGACTTCCCGGTTGAGGCGGCGGTTCATCAGGGCCATCTGGAATTCGTATTCAAAGTCGGACACCGCCCTCATCCCCCTCAGGATTGCATGCGCGCCCCTCTGCTTTGCGTAATCCACCAGAAGACCGTCATAGGAGTCTATTTCAATGTTTGAAAAATTTTCAAGGGACTCAGACAGCAAATCCTTTCGCTCCTGTATGGTAAACAGCAGGCTTTTTGCGGGATTTTCAAGAATGGTTATAATGATCCGGTCAAATATCTTCAGACCCCGCTCTATTATATCGAGGTGCCCGTTGGTGACCGGATCGAATGAGCCGGGATAGATAGCGATTTTTTCCATTCGAGTGTCCTGTTTTTCGAGGTTTGCGCCACGCATTGCACCGTGTTTTGGCGGAGCCTTATTTTGTCGGCTTCCTGCCTGGTACCACATGTAACATTAAGGTAACAAGTGTTTTTCCGTACCTACGGGAATCGAATACTTCAAGCCCGGCCATTTCAGGGGGCACGGGTTCGGAGGGCTGATGCTCAATAACCACGGTTGCCCCGGGTGCCAGCGCGCCGCTTTTTAAAAGGTTTTCCAGGGCAGGTGACAGTGCCTCGCTGTTATAAGGAGGATCCATGAAAACAAGGTCAAAGGCTGAGCCCAGGCCTGCAAGAGCCTGGGGCCCGCGCAGCAGGTCCAGGCACAAAACCGCGGCCCGATCCTGGGCCCCGCAGGCTGAAAGGTTTCTTTCGATCAGCCGGGCGGTTTCCCGGTCCGCCTCCACAAACACCGCGTGCCTTGCCCCCCTGCTAAGGGCCTCTATGCCCATGGCCCCTGTTCCTGCAAACAGGTCAGCCACCCGGGCGCCGTGCACCATGGAAGCGCAGATATTAAACACAGCTTCACGCACCTTTCCGGAGGTGGGCCTGGTTTTTACCCCCGGAGGCGTAAACAGTTTTCTTCCCTTGAACTCGCCGCCTATGATCTGCAAGCTTATTTATCCTGTCTGCTGAAAATACTGCTTGTTTAAAAATTTGAACCCGGCATCTTTGTTAATTATGCTTTATTTTTTTGTGTACCTTTTTTACGTATGATTTGTCCACGCCGGCCTGTTTGGCGGTCTCGGAAATATCGAAATCACAGTACTTGAGCTTGTGAGCCACGAAAGCCTCCTCAAAGGCTTTCTGGGCGTCTTTCAGTCTTTTGTGGGAAAAAAGGGAATATACATCTGTTTCCGATTCCTGCAGGGTCCCGTTATAAGGGGCCGGTATGTCACTGTTGTCTATGACTTCTTTTTCGGTCATTATGTCCAGGCGCTCGATAAGGTTTTTTAGTTCCCGGACGTTTCCGGGCCAATGATAATGCTTTAGGGCCTCGAGTGCCTCTGCCGCCATTGTTTTGGCGGGGGTGCGGTTGTCTTCGGCTGTCTTGGATAAAAACACGTCCACCAGGGCGGGTATGTCATCAATGCGATCGCGCAGAGGCGGCACGTAGATGGGCACAACGTTTAACCTGTAATACAGGTCTTCCCTGAACTTACCTTCTTCAATGGCCTTTTTCAGGTCCTTGTTGGTGGAGGCGATAACCCGCACATCAAGGGGTATGGTTCTTCCTCCGCCCAGTCTTTGAAACTGCCTTTCCTCAAGAATTCGCAGTATGGTGGCCTGGGTCTTTAGGCCCATGTCGCCGATTTCGTCGAAAAAAATCGTTCCGCCGTGGGCAATTTCGAATTTCCCGTGCTTTTTGTTTACAGCACCGTTAAAAGCCCCTTTTTCATGTCCCAGCAGCTCGCTTTCCAGGCCCTCGTCTGAAAGGGCTGCGCAGTTTACATCCACAAGGGGGTTGTCCGAGCGCGGCGATAACTGGTGAATGGTACGGGCCACCAGTTCCTTTCCGGTGCCGTTTTCCCCCGTGACCAGTATCCATGAATCCGAGCGGGCTGCTGTGCCCACCTCTTTTTTAAGCTCCAGCGAGGCGGGGCAGTGGCCGGTGATTGCATATTTCTCAATGGTTTTTTTCCGCAGAAACCGGTTTTCCTCCTCAAGGCGCCTGAAGTTTAAGGCGTTGTTTATTGCCACGATCACCCTGTCTATGTTCAGGGGCTTTTCGATAAAGTCGTATGCGCCCATCTTTGTGGCACTGACAGCTGTCTCGATGGTTCCGTGCCCGGTTATCATGACTACCTGTACATAGGGATGCTGGGATTTTATTTCCTTTAAAGTGTCGATCCCGTCAAGACCGGGCATCCATATGTCGAGCAAAACCAGGTCCGGGGCCTGCTCTTCTATGCGCTGGAGTGCTTCATAGCCGTTCTGGGCTGTGATTGTTTCAAATCCTTCATCCATAAGGATTCCGCTGAGCGACTTCAGGATGGATTCCTCGTCGTCTACTATCAGAATGGTGGGAAACATGGGATTCTGTCCTTTTTATATTTCGGATTTCGAAATCAGTTTTTTATATTTTTATTGCACCGGCAGTTCAATTATAAATTTCGCCCCCTGCGGGTCGTTGTCCTCTATGGTTATTCTGCCCTGGTGGTCTGCCACAATGGTGCTGACAATGGCCAGTCCGAGGCCCATGCCGGATTTTTTGGTGGTGTAATCCGGTTCAAACAGATAGGGTTTGTCTTCATCAGGGATGCCGGTGCCAGTGTCAGCAACGGTTATGGTTACTTTCTCTCCCGCCTCGTCCATCTCGGCTTTTACGGTGACTCTGCCGCTGTCTTTTATAGCGGAGATGGCATTGTCTATGAGGTTTATAAGGATCTGCTTGATCTGCTGCCTGTCGAGGTTGAGCTGCGGAAGGCCGCTCTGTACCTGCACGGAGAATTCAATGTGCTGGTGTCCCTCGCCATAAAGGGCAACTGATTCATTTATGATCGGACCGATATCGCAGGGTGCTGGATCGGCCGTGGGGAACCTGGCAAAGGAGGAGAACTCGTTTACCAGGTTGCGGATCAGGTCGGTCTGATCTATTATTATCTGGGTGCATTCATCGAAAACCGGGTCGTTTATCTCCTTCTGGTACTTGCGCTTAAGCCTCTGTGCTGACAGTGAAATCGGGGTGAGCGGGTTTTTGACCTCGTGGGCTATACGCCTGGCAACTTCGCGCCAGGCTGCCATGCGCTGGGCTTTTTCCAGTTCGGTCAGGTCGTCGAAAACCATCACGATGCCCATGTGACGGCCTGATTCGTCCTGCAGGGCATTGAAGTTGACCTTGAATGTCCGGCGCTGACCGTTTACCGATAGATTCAGAGACTTTGAGAAGCTGTCTTCGGAATACTTGGAAAAACGTTCCGCGATTTCAGCAGCCAGCCTGGGGTGAGGCTCCTGCAGCAGCTGGCGGTAGTTTCCGTTGATCACGTCAGCGGCGCTTATCTGCAGCATCTGTTCTGCAGAGGCGTTTATAGTGGTGATTATGCCGTTTGCGTTTATGGAAATCACTCCCGTGGAGACATTGTTTAAAACGATTTCCATGTAGCGCCGGCGATCCTCTATCTCAATGTTCTGCTCGTAGAGCTTTCTTGCCGAGTATTCAAGCTCCCTGCGGTTAAACCGCAGTTGCCGTGTCATCTTGTTGAATGAATCAACAAGGGTTTTCATTTCATCGTCTGCTACCACGTTTATGTTGTATGTCAGGTCTCCTTCCGATACTTTCCTGGTTCCCTCGGCAAGCTCCATGATCGGTATGGTAATGGAGCGCGACAGGTACATGCCCACCCATATTGCGCAGAATACCACCAGCATGCCCACCACTGAAAGCGTTATGTAATACGTCATCCTGATGGGCTGTTTTAGCATCTTGGTCTGCTGATATTCTTCCAGCCCCCTGGATATGGATTCGAGATGTTCGGCCATGTCCGGGGGCAAAAGCACGCTTATTACCACGAAACCCCTGGCGTTGAGGTCCTTTGAGCCGAAGGGCACCGTGGAGATGTTGCGGATAAGCTCGCCGTGCGACAGCAGCTCAGAGGTTGAAGAGGTCTTTGAGGATACCGTCATTGCCTTCTGCAGGTTGTCTATGTCGAGTCGGGCAAGTGCGTCCCTCGGCATGCGGCCTGCTGTGGAGTAGCTGAGACGTTTGAAATCGCTGTCGTAGACTTCCACCGCGTCCAGGTTGAATTCCCTTTGCACGATCTGGATGTAATTGTCCAGCTCGGATTCTTTATCAGGATTTAGAAGTTTCCGGTTGTTGATCTGGTAGGCGGCTTTTTCCAGGTAGAAGCGGTTGTTGTCCTCCACGTGCTTATACATGCTTCTGCCCACTGCAAGTGAGTCGTCAAGGGCCTGCTCAATGGGTACCTGGAACCAGAATTCTATGCTGGTGGTGATAAAATGCAGCGAAAAGGCAAAAAGAACCCCTGCCGGCAGAAGGCTCAGAGACAGAAATGCGGCCACCAGCTTTGTTCGAAGCTTGGTGCCCGGAATCCTGCTGCGCCTTTCGTAGAATAGCTTGACCACATTGCGGAAGACCAGAAATATCAGCAGGATTATGAGCAGCATGTTGATGTTGATGAGTATGAACATCAACAGCATGTTTGATACCGGCATGTTCATGCCGCTCATCATGGGCCGGATAATCAGATACGACAGCAGGCATACCGCGGCCAGCACAGCGCAGATGATTATAAAGTCCCTTTTCCTGCGGCCCCGGTCTGCTGCAAGATCCGGGGATCTTGGAATGGTGAAGCGGTTCGGTCTCATGTTTATTCAAGCACTCTTTGCAGGAAAAGCATTTAAATGATTATTACGGGATTTATCAATAAACAAATTCAATGCTGTGCCAGTCTGTTTTAAAGTCCCACAGAGAGACAAAAAAGAAAATATAGTCCAGGTAAAAGGGAAGCTCCACCTTGTCGAGCTCGGCCCTGGCCCTGATGCGGTAGCGCTTGTCCTTTTCTATCTTCTTTATGGGGGTTACGGGCAGGCCTTTTATTTCAGACATCCACTTCCGTGCCTCTTCAAAGGATTCCGTGGTAAGCTTTCTGCCGTCTTGCCAGGAACGCCTGACCGTGAACCGGTTTTTCAGGTTCTCGTACTTTATGTTATGGGAGACTTTTTTCTCTGCTATGGTCTTGTTGGGAAGAAACAGCGGTGTGATCTGTTCCAGGATAATGATTAAGGAAAAGGATGTGGGAATTCCGTTTAACACGGCCTCTTCCATTTTTTCAGTGAACGCGCCTTCCACCCTGAGAAAAACAAGCAGGTCGTCTCCGGTGCTGCTTGCCGCCATGTCAGCGAGACGCGCTTCGCGGGCCCAAAGTTCGGCAGGGGATAAGGCTGCGAGCAGAAAAAGAACTGAAAGCAAATTTATAACAAGAAAACGTCTCGCCATTTTTTCTCCGGAAACTGGATCAGGATCTGTGCAGGAGTTATCCGTCTTAGTTTAGTGACAAACCGCGGCGGCGTCCATTGTTTCAATGGTGGCGGTTTTCCAGGATTTTTTCTGACTGAAGAATTTTTTCAAAAATTCGTGGTTGAAGTTATGCCCGGACTTGTAAAGATTGATGCGTCCCAGAATCGGCAGTCCCAGCAGTGAAAAGTCCCCTATGCAGTCCAGGATTTTGTGGCGGACGAATTCGTCAGGCCATCTCAGCCCCTCTTCATTTACAATACCGTTTTCGTCTATTGCAACCGCGTTTTCCAGCGAGCCGCCTCTTGCCAGGCCGTAGAATTTTAAAAGCTCCAGTTCATGCATGAACCCAAAGGTCCGGGCCCCGGAAATCTCGGATTCGAAGTGTTCATCAGTCAGCTCGATTTCATAACTCTGGCGCCCGATGGCCGGGTGGTCGAAATCAATTGTGCAGGAAATGATTCTGCAGGCATCTGGATGAATGGAAACCGACTTGTCCCCGTCTTCCAGCGTGACAGGCCTGCGGAGAGTGAAATAGAACCTGGGTGAGTCCTGGTGCACAATTCCGGTCTTGCGGATTGATCGGGTAAATACCGCAGCGCTGCCGTCCATGATCGGAAGTTCATAGCCGTCTAACTCCACCAGGGCATTGTCTACTGAAAGCCCTGCAAGGGATGCCATCAGGTGTTCTATGGTGGAGACTATGCACCCGCCTTCCCCGATTACCGTGGCAAGGCTGGTGTCAACAACCCTGTTGAAGTGGCCTGCCACCACGGGTTTTGCCGGCAGATCCACGCGTTTGAATCTTATTCCGAAGTTTGGGGGGGCAGGGTGTACGGTAAGGTTTACTGTTTTTCCTGAGTGTACGCCCTGGCCTTTAAATGAAACCGGTGCGGCAAGGGTCCGCTGTCTTTTATATAGTCCCATGGGGATTTGCTGTCCTGTTGCATTATATGTATCTCACAGAGTCTGTCAGATTTCTGCGTATATTTATTATAGATAGCTGCTTTTGATTAGTATCCTGTATAACGGATTATAAATCAAATTGCAATGAGGACAGCAAACATAATTTTTAATCCCGCAGATAAAAAACCCCGGGGTTTATTCGAGTGCCCGGTTTATGGCTTCAACCACTTCCCCGGGGTTAAAGGGCTTTGCGATGTATCCGACAGCATCGCGCACGGACAGGTGCCTTGAAGGCATGGCGCTTATGATGAGCACAGGCGTGTCTTTCAGTTCGCCTCCGTGCTTGCGGAGCTTTCTGTAAAAGCGCGTGCCCCATTCTTCCGGCATTTCGAGATCCAGGGTGACCAGGTCCGGTTTTTCGCGCTCGAGCACCTCCATTGCCTCAACCCCGTCATATGCCTCGCAGGTTTCAAACCCGTTGTCTTTAAGGATGCTTTTCAGGTATTTCACGGTTGCTGTATCATCATCGACCACAAGTATTTTGCCTGCCATGATGCCCTCCTTATTATTAGGGTAATTGCTGTAGACTATGTATCATATTTCCGGCCTTTTTGCCCGGAATTAAGCCGCAGGTATCCGCACGCGGAACTTCGTGCCCCTGCCCGGAGTTGATAATACCTCTGTTTCGCCTTCGTGCTGCCTGACGATTTTATTGGTTATAAACAGTCCTATGCCCGTGCCTTTTGAGCGTTTTGAGGAATAAAATAGGTTGAAAATGTTTTTGCGGGTTTCCTCGCTCATACCGGTTCCGTTGTCCTCGATTTCAAAACACACCTGTGAGTCTTCTGCGAAAACCCTGAAATCTATTCTGTGACTGCCCTTCTCCCGGTCTTCTGTGCAGGCGTCAACCGCATTTTCAAGGATATTTACAATGGCCGCCCTGAGCTGCTCCTCGTCGATGTTGATTTCCTTGCCTTCAAGGGACGGTTCAATCTCTCGGTTGATCTCAATTCCCGCCTCCCGGGCCCTGGGTGCTGCAACCTCGAGTGTATCACAGGCAAATTTCGAAATTTCAGCAGGCTGTTTGTTCAGTTTCATTTCCCGGGCATAATAAAGTATATCCAGGACCATGTGCTTGATGCGCTCCGTCATGGTTTTGACTGTCTTGAGCCCCTCGTTTATCTGTTCCTGGTCGTCCTGTGACAGCCCGGAGTTGAGCATGTAGACCCCGCCGTCAAGGCCTGTTAAAAGTCCTTTTATCCCGTGCGATACAGAGCCGACCATAAGGCCCAGGGAAGCCAGGTGATCCTTTAGGTCCAGGACCTGGGAGATGTCTGTCATCATTATCATAACCCGCGTTATCCTGTTTTCACTGTCATGCATGGGAGAGGTCCATGCAAACATGTGCCGGGTCTGGCCTCCGTTGGAGGGATTAAGCTTGAGTTCAGTCTGCTGGGCCGTGCCCTGCTTGAAGCTTTGTGCAGCAGGGCAGTTTAAGCAGGGTTCGTCCGAGCCCTTCAAAACTTCGTGGCAGTGCAACTGGCTGTTTTCTGCGAGGCCGAAATCTGATTTCAGGCTCCTGTTGGCGGCGATGATAAGAAAATCCGTGTCAATGATTGCAACATAGCCGGGAAGTTCGTCGAAAAAACGCCGGAAGCTTTCGCTGTCCCCGTTTCCTTCGGCAGCTGAGAGCTGTTCGGTTTTTTCCCTGACCAGATCCTCGAGCCGCTCCGTGTAGTTGCGCCACTGGCGGCGCAGCTTGATTCTTTCTTTTGCCTTTTGAAGAGCGTTTTCCAGTTCCCTGTCGTCTATGGGCTTGGTGATGAAATCCGTGGCCTCGTATTTAAGGCTCTGGATGGCAAGGTCCATGTCGCCGTGGCCTGTTATAAGGATAACCTCTGTGTCTGGGTTTTCGCTTTTCAGTCTGCGCAGCAGTTCAATTCCGTCCATGCCCGGCATTTTTATGTCTGCCAGCACTATCAGGGGCAGGGTCTCGGAAAAGATCTGCAGCGCTTCATCCGCGTTTCCCGCTGTATTTACCTCGTAGCCCATGTCGGCAAGCGAGATGCCCAGCACCTTGCGTATGCCCTCTTCATCATCTACCAGCAGTATGTTTTCATCCATTTATTAAACCTCCGCCCGCCGGTTCGTTTCTTTGTATTGCCAGGTTTTTTCGTCCACCGGAAACCTTATCACGAACCTGGCCCCCTGGCTCCTGTGGGGCTCTGCATATATTTCCGCCCCCCATTCCCTGACTATGCTGTAGCTGATTGAAAGTCCCAGGCCGGTTCCCTTGCCTTCTTGCTTTGTTGTGAAAAAGGGTTCAAAAATTTTGTCCACCAGGTCGTCAGGTATGCCCTTGCCTGTGTCTTCCACCTCTATTGTGACATGGCTGCCGTCTGTATGTGTCCTTATGAAAATTTTCTTCCCCCCGGCAGAGCCGTTTCCAGCTTCCCGGCCCCAGCGCGCCTCCATGGCGTCGCGGGCGTTTACCAGCAGGTTTATAATCACCTGCTCCAGCTTGCTTGAATCCGCTCTGACCGGGGGAAGATCAGGAGCAAGATCCCATACAACCTTTATGCCTCTGAGCTTGAGCTGCTGGGCAAATATCTCGAAGGCCTTTTCAATAACCGGGGTGACATTGATGGTTTCCACATCTATTTCGGATTTTCTGCCGAATTCACGCATGTGATTGATTATCCGCGTGGCCCGGTTGATGTGGGAGTCTATTTCCGAGGTCATGGTGTAAAGAGTCTCACTGTCGATTTCAGACTGTTTTTGGATTTTTTTCATCAGGTAGCTGCTTGCGGTTTTTATTACGGAAAGGGGCTGGTTTAACTCGTGGGCCACCCCTGTTGCCATCTCGCCAAGGGTGGCCATCTTGCTTGCCTGTATGAGCTGCTGTTCGGCTTCCAGGCGTTTTGTTATGTCGCTTGTGGTAACCAGGTAGACGTCTTTGCCCTCGTATTCGGAAGGCGATATGCGAATGTTTACAAACAGGGTTTTTTTGTTTTTTCCGACGTGCCTTGCCCTGTGAATCTCCTGCCGGGTTTTTAACTCGGCGCTGTAATGTTTTCGCTCGTCGTCGACAAAGAGATCCAGAAATGACCTGCCGCGCAGTTCTGACTTGTCGTAGCCGTAAACCGCCCGGGCGCTGTTGTTGGAGTCCAGGATGGTTAAATCCTGGCTGTCCACAACAAAAATGGGGTTGGCTATGTTGTTGAATATGTCCCTGTATTTTTTCTCTGATCTTTTGAGCTTGTCTTCCAGAAGCCTCAGGTTGGTCAGATCCACGGTCATTTCCATTGCACCGGTGATTTCTTCTGACTCATCCTTCTGGGGGGCGGTTACCACCAGCCAGTGGGCTATTTCGCCTTCCCTTGTATATCCTGATTCCTCGCTGAAATGCGGCAGCCCGTCCTCAAATGTCTGTTCCACGGGGCAGGGCTCGCATTTGCGGCTGCGGCCCTTGCAGGCGCGGAAACAATAATCCCCGTGTTTAGGGTTGAACTTAACCGCGAACCTTCGGTTGAAGTGAACCAGCCGGAAATCACGATCCAGGACCGCGATTTCGCAAGGCACCATTTCAAAAAGGTTTCTGTATCTTTCCTTCTGCCTGTTTAACTCCGCTTCCTTCCTTGATATCTGCCGCCTGAAAACAAAAGCAAGACCTACGGCGAAAATCAGTATCAGGGCTGTCAGCACAAGGATCACGCTTTCTGTAATGGAATGACTTCCTGCGTATCCGGTGAAAAACCAGGCAAGTACTGAAATGCATAAAACCGCCGCCGCGCCTGCTGCGGCCGAAAACATGAGCCCTGAGGCTGGTGCAGCCTGTATGTAATTCAATAATTTACGCATTCTGCATATCCATGGCCCTGCAAAGCAGTTCAGGCAGATAGGCCACCGGTTTTCTCACATCCTCTCCGAAGCGAGACGAGATTTTTTTCTGGTATGCTTCAAGGTTCATAAGGCACATGGGGCAGACAGCCGCTATTATATCAGCGCCGCGCGCTGCTTTTAATATTTTGTAGACCAGTTCCTGGCCTGTGTCGGGGTGCGTGGTCATGTGCGATGCCCCGCAGCAGCGGGACGCCATCGACCAGCGGTAAACACGGGCACCTGCCGCCTGCAGCAGCGCGTCCATGGAGTGAGGGGTTTCAGGGTCGTCAAATACCCTGTAGGGACGCAGGCACTGGCAGCCGTAATAAGGGGCCACCAGCATGCCTGAAAGCCCGTCCGTTACCCTCTGCCCAATTTCAGCCGGGCCGAAATCCCTGGAAAGAATGTCTAAAAGATGCCGCGGCCTTGCATTTCCTGAATAATGAAGGGACTGGGCTGATATGATTTCATTTGTTTCAGCCAGTCCGCCGGGATCGTCTTGCGCCATAGCGTGCACTTTTTTCAGGTTCAGATAGCAGGCGCTGCAGGGTACAAGTATATCGCCCCCCGGCATAGCAGCCTCTGCAGCCGCCAGATTTAGCGCTGGCAGGGCTGTTGCGAGGGCACGGTCAACCGCGTTAGCCGCGCTTGCACCGCAGCAGCTCCACTCCGGGATTTCAGTGAGTTCCGCTCCCAGCGCCGCCATGAGCGAACGGGTGGAAACATCGTATTGTCTTGCAGTGGATTCAAGGGAACACCCGGGATAGTAAAGGTATTTCATTTCCGGCCTCCCCGGTCTTCCACCCTGTTGAAAATATCTTCAAGGCTGCGGCATTTCCCGGGCCGCCGTAGGGTCAGCCTGCCATCCCGGAGCATTCTCAACCCCAGGGGAAAAAATTTAAGCGGCAGCAGGGGCCTTCTAAGCGCCATTGAAGTCATGTAGCGAGACATCATACGGGTTTCCTGTACCCGCCCCCAGCGGCGCACTGACCGCAGAAAGGCTGAGTGAAAAGCCGCTGACGAAAAATCGGAATATGGTTTTTCCTTTGCTGCGAGCTGTTTTAATTCCGCCATTGCGTCGGTGAGAGCAAGGCCCCTGGGGCATCGCAGTGTGCAGCAGTAGCATTCAGAGCAGAGGGAAAAGCTCCGTGTTTCAAATATTTCTTCTGTTCTGCCGGTGATAACAAGCCTCCAGAGCCTTCGCGGGGTCACGTCCATGGCGTGGACGTTGGGACACGACCCGCTGCAGGTGCCGCACTGTATGCAGGTTTCCAGTTTCTGCCTTATTCTTTCCACTGCAGCTTCGTCCCTGATGCAGCGGCTGTCTGGCATGGCCGTCATTGTGTCTTCCCTTTCGTGTCAGCAGCAGCATCCACTGCAGAAAGCATTTTTCTCGGGGAAAACCCCTGCACGTATGATGCGAAATTCGGGCAGGCTGCCGCACATGCCCCGCAGGCTGTGCAGGCAGCCGGGTTTACCAGGATGCGGTTTGTCTCTTCATCGTGCATCCTGGCACCGAACGGGCAGGCCACCACGCATCGCATGCACAGCGAGCAGAGGCTGTGGCGGATCCTGGCGATGCTGCGTGCCGCAGGCATGCTGTTTTGTGCAAGCAGGCATACTGCCTGAAAAGCTGCGGCTTCCGCGGACGCAATTGATTCTGTTATGTTTCCGGGACGCAGCGCAAGGCCGCATGCAAAAACTCCCTTTGTTCCGGACTGCACCGGCAGCCACTTGTATTCGGCTTCCATCAAAAATCCATGCTCATCTGTTTCCGCGCCGAAGTTGGCGGCAAGATCCGCGGGCATGTAGGGTATTACGCCTGCTGCTAAAACCAGAAGATCGGATTTTATTTCCAGTTCCCGGCCGAGCAGTGGTTCCCGGCCCGAGACCACGATTGCCTCGTTTTCGGCTGCCACCTGCGGAGGATTTGCCGGGTCATAGGTTATAAATATTACACCCGCCTTTCTCGCACTGGTGAAAAATGACTCCAGAAAACCGCAGGCCATAATGTCTCTGTAGAAAATATAGATGTTTGCGTCCGGATTTTTCTGTTTTACCTGAAGGCAGTGTTTCAGGGCGCTTTCGCAGCAGACCCGGCTGCAGTAGTTTTTGGGCTCCTGCCTGGTTTCCGCGCACAGAATCATGCACAAGGAATTGATTTTTTCAGGTTCAAAATCCGGGCTGCCTATCCGTGTTTCAAACTCCTTCTGGGTCATGATCCTCGGGTCGGTGCCGTTGGAAAATCCCGATATTTCTGCCTCCGCCCCGCCGGTGGCCAGCACTGCCGCTCCGTGGTCCACTGAAAAAATGTTTCCGTCTGAGGACTCAAGCCTGGAGCTAAATGCCCCGGCCCACCCGATAGTGGAGATGACCTGGGTTTTTGTGCATACATTGATACGGCCGTGGTTTTCCACACGGCTCCGGGTCTGTTCAAGCAGTTGCTCAGGGGCAAGGCCTTCGACGGTGCTGCTTATCCAGTTTAGGTTGCCCCCGAGGCGGTCCTGTTTTTCCGCCAGCCAGACCTCGTAGCCGTGGTCTGCAATACCGAGGGCTGCGGTCATCCCTGCAATGCCGCCGCCAACCACCAGGGCGGTGCCTGTGACCGAAATTTTTGGAGAAAATCCCGGGTCAGCGTATTTTACTTCCTCTATTGCCATTTCCATTGATGTTTTTATAAGCTCTTTGTGCGCATGCGACAGGGGGGAATCTTTTGTCCAGGCTTCTGCAGGCACATGTTTGGTGATATCTGTTATTTCCATTAAATCCGGGCAAAGGCCTGCTGCATCGGCAATGGCCCTTTTTTTCCCGGGGCTGCAAAGAGGGCCGCATGCTCCTATTACCGCTCGGTTGGCATCAGTTTGACGGATTTTTTCCAGCAGGGCCTCCATGCCTTCTTTCGTACAAAGCTGATCTGCTGTTTGCAGGCTGCAGACCGTGGGATCAAAAAGGGATTCTCCCGAAACCGGGTCTGAATCCGCAATACCGGAAAGTGCGCTGCCGCAGGAGCAGATTGCTGCAAATATTTCAGGAGGATCCCGAGAAATGTCTTGCTCGGAGCCGGTTTGTTCGGAAATCTCCCTTAATCCGCCCCCTGCGCGGTGCAGGATGCGCGATGCCCCGAGAGCAGCCGAGCTCCCGGAAATGACTGAATCACTTATGTCCTTTCTGCCCGTGACGCTGCCTGCTGCAAACACTCCTTTTGTTGAAGTCCTTGTTGCGGAAAAATTTTCTGTGGCTACAAAACCCCAGGGGTTTTTTTCCAGGCCCAGCATTTCAGCCAGCTCGTCTGTTTGTGCAGCCGGCCTCTGCCCGGTTGCCAGCACTGCCAGGTCATGGCAGTCACTGCGTATAATTCCTGACTGGTCAGCCGTACGTATGCAAAGATCCCCGGTTTCCGCGTCCATGGTAATCGAATTAACCCGGCTTCTAACGCAGCGGACGCCTTCTGCTTCAGCATCGTCTTTGTATTGCTGGTAATTTTTTCCAAAGGTGCGCATGTCCATGTAATAGATCACGCAATCGACTTCCGCGCCCTTTGCCCTGGCCGCCTTTTTGACAATGCGCGCCTGCTTGAGCGCATACATGCAGCACACCCCTGAGCAGAAGTCAGCGTTTTCCTGTATATTCCTTGAACCCGCGCACAGGACCCACGCGATCCGGCTTACCCATCTGCCGTCAGACGGTCGCTCCAGGCTGCCTTGGTTGGGCCCTGCAGGGCTTATGATCCTTTCGAATTCAATGCCGGTGACCACATCTGCAAGTACCTTGTAACCGAAGGGATTTTTCCCCTCTGCAGGGTTGTATTCGCCGGAGCCGCAGGCAAGAATAATCGCTCCCACCTCGGTTTCAGGGCCGGGGGGCAGGGTGAGCTCGTAGAAAATCCCTGCGATTTTAGGCAGAAGGGTGTCAGGATCAAAGGGTTTTACAAGGTAATCCACCGCCCCGAGTTTCATTGCCTCAACCGCGGTGTCAACAGTGGCGTATGCTGTGATCATCATGACCGCAAGATCCGGGTTTATCTGCAGTGCGTTGTCGAGCAGCTCTATGCCGTCCATGCCAGGCATCTTGATGTCTGCGAGCATCAGGTCCACCTTGCTGTCCCGGATCAGCTCAAGGGCCTCCTGCCCTGATTTTGCCGTGACAACTGAAAACCCGCCTTCCTCGCCAAGCCATTCCCTGAGCGAGTCCCGGATTATCTGCTCGTCGTCCACCACCAGGACTGTAAATGAGCTGCGATCCTCGTCCGGCATACTGACGGCGCCGGTGGGGCAGGCCTCGATGCATGCCCCGCACCTGGTGCAGGCTTCGGTGTCTATATAAAAAGGGCCCAGGGGGGTGTAAGGGGAGGGAGGACCTATGGCCTTTCTCATTTTCGTGCCCGCGTTAAAAAGATCCGGTATTTCAACCGGACAGGCGGGTATGCACAGACCGCATCCCGTGCAGCGCTCAGGATCCACCGGATTGGGATGCTGCAGCAGAGTAACCCTGAATGAGCCTGCCTCGCCTTCAACCGAAGTCACGCTGGTCTGGAGCATCACAGAGATGTTTTCGTGGCCCGGTCCTTTTTTCATGCACTGCTGGAGTGCATGTTCAGGGTTGGAATGTGGGATCATTCTGCACATGCCGCAGCCGTCTGAGGGAAACTGCCGGTCCAGACCGCCTGAAACACCTCCGGTGCGGGCTTTCTGATCTATGAGGATGACCGCGTACCCAAATTCTGCAAGATCTATCGCCGCCCGCATCCCGCTGATTCCGGCTCCCACCACAAGGGCTTTTCCAGTTTTCTGCGTCATAAATCCTCCGATTTTTTCACCCTCGGTCCTTGATGCCAGCCACTTCTGTGAATTCATCCTCGAAGAACACGGAAAGCGGCGGCGGATCATCAAGGCTTCTGCCGGCGCTGTAGTCAAAGGCTGCCTGGGCTTTTTCCGCGACCGACACAAAAAGCTCCGCTACCGGGATGTTGCTGGGGCATGCGTTTGAGCACTGGCCGCAGCCCACGCATACGGTGCTCATGTGCGCCATCCTGGTGAGATGATAAAACAGGGTGTCTTCGGGCATTTTAAGACCGCCCTTTCGGCCGGCCCATTTCATGTATCCGGCGGGCTCGTGCTCGCAGACGTCAGTGTCAAAAACGCACTGCCTGCAGTAGCAGACAGGACAGACTTTTCGGCAGTTGTAGCAGTTGATGCACCTGGAGAAATACTGTTCAAGCTTTTCAAATGTGTCTGTGGCTTCTCGCGTTTTTTCGGTCATTTCCTTGCGGGCCTTGGTTCTGCGGGAAACAAGGCTTTCAACCGTTTTCTCCCTGCCGGGGTCGGGTTCAGAGGCTTCAAACCCCAGTGCCTCCAGGAGGTTTTCGCCCGCCGGGGTGCGGGCATATATCTGGATTCTGCCGCCCGGCAGCAGGCCGAAAAGGCCAACTGCAAGGTCGGCTCCTTCGGGGGTAGGCTGAGTGCATGTGCGGCAGGTCGGGGCCAGTTCCCCCCAGTCAGCAGGTTCTGCGTTTTCCGGAAAAGAGGACTCGATGAAGGCATCTGCCGCGCTCTTTCCGTGCTTGTCCATGAACTCAAAGAGTTTGCTGTTCTGCAGTGCGCCTGGACAGTCGGTTCCAATGATTGTCAGGTCGCTGGTTCTTGCCTGATTGAGCTTTACCAGTTCTATAAAAGCCCGGATCTCGCAAGGGCGCAGCACCGCTGCGACTTTACCGCCCGGCCTGCCTTTTGTGAGCCTGGAGACAAGGCGGGCATTGTTCACCGCAAATGCGGGAGACACCGGTTCAATATTTTCGAGCTGGTCCGGGCTGCTTATGAATACCGGCATAATCACGGAGTCCCGCGCGCGGCGCTGCTGAACAAAAACCGCGTCAGCCTGCCCGCTTTCCAGAAGCTGCGCCAGAAAATTTTCAAGGGTTTTTGAAAGGCTGTTTTCTTTTATTTCAATATCAGCGGATCGGGGCATACCTTGTCTCCCTTAACTTGTCATCTGCAGGCGGGCCGGGCTGGGACCCAGGGACTTTATCTTGTCCACCAGGGTATGCATGGTCTCGGCGAATTCGATACCGTCGCTGGCCCCGATCCAGGTTAGCCCGAGCCGTCCGGGCTCTATTCCGAAGCCGGGCAGGATGGTCTTTAAAAGTTTAATGCGCCGCCTGGCCTTGAAGTTGCCGTTAATGTAGTGGCAGTCGCCGGGATGGCAGCCTGAGACCAGGACACCGTCCACGCCTTCTAAAAAGGCCCTTATAATGTACTGGGTGTCAACCATGCCTGTGCACATGACCCTTATCAGGCGGATGTTCACCGGGTAGCCCAGTCTGGAGGTGCCTGCAAGGTCGGCTGCGGTGTAGGTGCACCAGTTGCAGACAAAAGCGACCACTACCGGTTCGAATGAGTCTTCCATGGTTTGTTTCCCGTTTTGTTTTTTTTGATCAAAAGAATTCAGTCTTATACTCCCACTTCTGCAATCGCATTCATAAGGCCTTCGAATTCGGCCAGGATCTGTTTTTTCTGAAAGTGGTTCACGCGCGCTGCCCCGCTGGGACAGAAGCCGGCGCAGCTGCCGCATCCCTTGCAAATGGCCTCGTTTACAACCGATATGCCCCGCCGGGCGTCGTATTCAATTGCCCCGTAGGGACACAGGAATATGCATGTTTTGCAGCCGATGCATATGTCCGGGTCAATTGAGGAGATGGTCGAAGATATGGTCACCCGGCCCCTTGTGCTGAGGGCCAGTGATTTTGCCGCCGCACCTGAGGCCTGGGCCACCGTGTCAGGGATGTCTTTGGGCGACTGGCAGGTTCCGGCTATAAAGACCCCGTCCGTGGGGGTGTCAAGGGGGCCGAGTTTGGGGTGGGATTCTAGGAAGAAACCGTCTGAGCCCTGTGATATTCCGAATATTCTGGATATCTCGGAGGCATCAGCCCTTGCCTCCATTGCAACGCAGAGAACCACCATGTCCACGGGAACCCTTATCACACGGCCAAGAAGGGTGTCTTCGGCCACTGCAACCAGTTTTCCCTGTTCATCCTCGTTTATGGCCTCATCCGTGATTTCGGCCACCTTGCCCCTGATAAAGTTCGTGCCCTCCTGCTGGCATCTTTTAAAGAAGTCCTCGTAATTTTTTCCAAAGCAGCGCATGTCGATGTAGAAATCATAGACACCTGCGTGATGGCCCACTTTTTCCTTTATTAGGTGTGAGTATTTCAGGGCATACATGCAGCACACCCTGCTGCAGTATTCGTGATAATTGGCATCCCGGCTGCCTATACAGTGCAGAATTGCCACGCTTTCAGGCGGGCGGGAAAACTCTTTGTTTTCATCGCGCATGAGTATCTGTCCCCCGGTGGGCCCGGTGGCATTGCTCAGGCGCTCGAATTCCAGGCTTGTAAACACGTTTTGGAACCTGCCGTATCCGTACTGGCCCATGGAGCCGGGGTCGAGCAGGTCGAATCCGGTTGCAAGGATGATTGAGCCCACCTGGATTTCCTTTTCCTGCGCGGTCATGGTATGGTCAATGGCGTTTGCCTCGCAGGATCGCACGCATTCCATGCATTCGCAGCATCCGCCGCAATTGAGACACCGACCAGCCTCGCTTGCAGCGCCTTCGGGATCAAGGCCTTTGCATACTTCTTCAAACCCCTTAATCCTGGCTTCAGGCGCCAGAAATGACGGAGAGGCCCGGCTGAGGACCTCGGCGTCTTCCGGCACATGGACCCAGTCGGGCTGCTTTTCGCCGCCTGTGTCTTCGTTTCCGGCTTTTTGCGGCTCCTGCAGGCCTTCCAGGTAATTCATGATGCCTTCTGCAGCCATTCTGCCTGCGGCAATCGCCTCCACGGCAGTTGCAGGGCCGGTGACATTGTCGCCGGCTGCAAAGATGTGTTGGACAGAAGTCTGCATCGTGCCGGGATTTACCTTCAGGCGGCATGCGGAATCGCATTCAAGCTCCAGGCCCGCATCCTCCCAGTCGGGTATCACCTGCTGGCCTATGGCGGTTATGATTGCGTCGCATTCTATCCGGAATTCTGATCCCTCAAACGGTTCCGGTCTGCAGCGGCCGTCGGCATCCGGTGTGCCGGGACGGGTTCTGATGCATTCCATCCCGCAGCATTGCCCGCATGATTCAAGGATCTGAACCGGGGCGGAGTAGGGCTGGATAATTATTCCCTCTATTTCAGCCTCGCTGATTTCTTCTGCGTAGGCAGGCATTTCAGCGCGGCTGCGCCGGTATACGATTGCAACGCTTTCGGCCCCGCTCCGCAGCGCGGTGCGGGCGGCGTCTATTGCAACATTGCCCCCGCCGATCACCGCCACGTGTCTTCCCGGAGAAGTGCGGTTTCCTGAATTGACATCCCGCAGGAAAGCCACTGCGTCCGTAACCCCGCCTGAATTTTCGCCGGCAAGGCCTGAAGTTTTACCCCCGCTTGCCCCGGTGCCTATAAATATTGCGGAAAATCCGTCTTTTTCCAGGGAGGAAAGGGTGATATTCTTTCCCAGGGCCATGCCGGTTTGTGCTGTGATTCCGGTTTTCAATATGGAGTCTATCTCCCGGTCCAGGATACCGGGGGGAAGCCTGTAGTCGGGTATGCCGTATCTCAGCATTCCGCCGAGCTTTTCCATGGACTCAAAAATGGTGACCCGGAAGCCGGAAAGCGCAAGCTCCCTGGCAGCGGCAAGGCCGGCAGGCCCGGATCCGATTACAGCTATCTTTTCCTGCCTTTTTTCGATTTCCGGCGCAGGCAGGGATTCAATGTCTGCAGCCTCCGAGGCAAACCGCTTCAGATCCCGGATCGCCACCGGCGAGTCAATATGGCCGCGCCGGCATTGGTCTTCGCACGGGTGCGGGCAGATCCGTCCGAGCACACCGGGAAGGGGAATTTTTTCCATGATAAGGCTCAGGGCGGCCTGGTATTTGCCCTGGCCTATGAGCTGTACGTAGCCCTGCACGTTTGCATGGGCCGGGCAGGCCTCAACACAGGGAGCCCTGTCTTTTTTGTCTATGCAGAATGTTATGGGAACGGACTGGGGAAAGCTCCGGTAAACCGCCTTTCTCGTGCCGATTCCCGCATCCCACAGGCTGGGCAGCTCCACCGGGCAGTTTTCAGCGCACTGGCCGCAGCCCGTGCAGGCGTCTTCTTTTATGTAGCGGGGGTTTTTGCGCACGTTCACTGTGTAGTTGCCGATATATCCTGAAACTGAGGTAACCTCGCTGTATGTAAGCAGCTCTATGTCAGGGTGCTGGCCGGTTTCCACCATTTTGGGCGTACCGATGCATGCGGCGCAGTCAAGCGTGGGAAAGGTCTTGTCGAACTGTAGCATGTGGCCGCCGATTGTGGTGTCCTTTTCAACCAGGTAAGCCTTGCGCCCGCTTGCTGCAATGTCTAAGGCTGCCTGCATTCCTGCTATCCCGCCGCCGACCACCAGGGTGTCAGGATGTACATTCACCTGCCTGGTTTCAAGGGGCCGGTGGGTTCTGACCCTCTGAATTGCCGCTGCTGCAAGTGTTTTGGCCTTCCGTGTCGCCTCGTCTTCATCGCCGGTTACCCAGGAGACCTGTTCGCGTACCGAGGCCATCTGGAAGAAATAGGGGTTGATGCCTGCCTTGCTGCAGACCTTCTGGAAGGTCTTTTCATGGAGCCGCGGCGAGCAGGATGCCACCACAACCCGTGTGAGACCGTATTGCCGGATATCTGTCTCGATCATCTCCTGGCCGGGGTCCGAGCACATGAACTTATAGTCCCTGGCCACAACCACGTCCTGAAGGCTGCCGGCCCATGCGGCAACTTCTTCCACCCTTACCCTGTAGGCTATGTTGATTCCGCAGTGGCAGATGTAGAATCCTATGCGGATATCCGAGGGATCCGGCAGGCGTACGGCGTATTTCATTGCAGCACCTCCCGGTATAAAACTAGCACGATCCGTGCCATTTTAAAGAAGGCCCGCAATATCCGGCTTTTTTTGCCTGTTAAGTGGTGCATGCCTGGGGCTCGGAGTTGCAGGTGCGGCACCGCCGCCGAATAAAGGGGAAAATTGATGTTTTATCAGGATGTTCTGGCAGTATACTGATAGTTGCGCACATGCAGCAGGTTATTGCATTGCTGCAACTGTATTGTGGCATGGCTGAAGCTTTCGGCTGTTATTCAGCCAAGGGCAGGCGCAGATAAAATGTGGTGCCTCTGCCGGCTGTAGAGCTCACGTCCACCTTGCCGCCATGGGTTTCCATTATTCCGTAGACTGTTGAAAGGCCCAGTCCCACTCCGTAGCCTTCCTGCTTGCTTGTATGGAAAGGCTCAAAAATACGGGGCAGATCCTGTTCGGATATGCCTGTGCCTGTGTCTGTAACAGATATGGTGATTTGTCCGGCTTTTGCGTCATACCCGGCGTTTATTTCCAGTATGCCTCCGCTCGGCATTGCGTCCACAGCATTGAATATGAGGTTGATCAGGCACTGCTGAAGCTGATTGATGTCTCCTCGCACCCGCCCGAGCCCGGGTTCTGTGTGGCGGCGCAGTTCTATGCCGGATAGCTGCAGCTTGTGCTGGCTTAACACAATGCAGCGTTCAATGAGTTCTTCTGTTGATACCAGGGAAAACTGCTCCGGCGATTTTCTGGAAAAGGTCAGGAGATTGGATACGATGCCGCAGCACCTTTCGGTTTCAGATTCCACTATTTCCAGGTACTTTGCGAATTTGCCCGGGGTTTCTTCACCAGCGCCCTTCCTTGAGACAATTTTTTTCATCAACTTGATGTAGTTGAGAATCCCGGACAGGGGGTTGTTTATTTCGTGGACCACGCTGGCGGCAAGGCGTCCCAGAGACATCATCTTGTCCTGGTGCAGTATTTTCGCCTGATCTGACATCTCCCGCTCGAGGTTGCGGATTTTCCTCAAATCCCGGAAAAACAGCACGAGGCCTCCTTCCTGCTGCTGGTTCTCCGGAATCGCGGAAGCGGAAACCTGCACCGGTAGTCTCCGGCCTGACCTGGCGATAAGCTCGGTTTCATAGGCAAAAAGGCGGTTTGTTCCCCCGCCGGCTTCTGATTCCAGCTTCAGCTTCAGGTTCTGGTAGTCTTGTTTCGAAAAAAGCCCGGAAAGCGGCATCCTGCGGATTACCTCTGATCTGGAGTAGCCGAGCATGGATTCCATGCTTTTGTTGAACGTTATAATTTTTTCATCCTTATCGCAGCCCGCTATACCGTCCATGGAGTTTTCGATCAGGCTTTTTTCATAGTTGAATGCCTCCATTAATTCGAGGGTTGCCTGGTTCCAGCCTTCTTCAAGAAAACGGGTATAGTCTTCGAGCTTTTTTTTGTCCTGGTAGCGTTTGATTGCCCGCTGCAGGGCAACGTCCAGGGCATCGTCGTGAACGGGCTTTGTTATGAAATCAGATGCGTCCAGTTGAAGTGCGCGTATTGCGGTTTTGATGTCTCCGTAGGCGGTTACCACTATCACCTCGGTGTCCGGATACTGCTCCTTTACACTCTCCAGTACGCCGATGCCGTCCATTCTGGGCATACGGATATCAGTGACAATAATATGGGGCTCAAAGCTCCGGCAGACCGAAAGCCCTTCCAGGCCTTCTCCGGCGGTCTCCACTGAGTATCCTGCATCCCTTAGGGTGATGCCGGTTACATTGCGGATGCTGGGCTCGTCGTCTATAAGAAGTATTTTCCAGGGCTGGCGCTCTGACATGGCCTTGTACCGATTTATTGAATTTCTAGCCAGTTATTAAATATTTTATCCGGAAAATCAAGTGTTATTTCAGCTGATTTTTCAATTGTTACCGCAGCGCTGCTTTGCTATGGTGTTCAAAAGGATTTCAGGTGACCCGAGGTATGCTGACAACCCGTACACAGGGTAAAACACGGAAGAGACATAGGAGAAATCTTGCTGTCCAAGGTTTTCACCGGCGCGGTAATGGGAATCAACGGGCTGGTAATGGAGGTGGAGGTAGATATAGCAAAGGGCCTGCCTGCTTTTTCCACTGTGGGTCTGCCTGAGGCTGCGGTTCGCGAAAGCCGGGAGAGGGTAAAGGCGGCTGTTGCAAACTGCGGCTATGAATTCCCGGATGACCGGATAACGGTAAACCTGGCCCCCGCAAACATCAAAAAGGAAGGCACAGGCTTTGACCTGCCCATTGCAGCGGGCATTCTTTCTGCCTCCGGTATACTGCCTCCCCGGGCTTCAGATCCGCACCTGCTTCTGGGAGAGCTGGCCTTAGACGGGCGGATAAAGCCAGTTAGCGGGTGTCTGCCCGTGGCTGCGGCTGCAAGGGAGGAAGGGTTTTCAGGCGTTGTGGTTCCGTATGAAAACCGCAGGGAGGCAGCCGTGGTCGAGGGCCTGGAGGTTTATCCCGTTTCAGCGCTTTCCGAGGCCGTGGATTTTCTCAGGCAGCAGCGCGATATCCCGCCACAGCCGCGCGAGACCTTTTTTGACACGGAAGCCCTGGCCTCGGCAGAAGCCGATTTTTCGGAAGTTGCAGGTCAGGCCCATGTTAAGCGGGCCATGGAAATAGCAGCCTCAGGCGCGCATAACCTGATGATGATAGGCCCGCCGGGCTCTGGCAAGACAATGCTTGCAAGGAGATTTGCCGGCATAGTGCCGCCAATGACATTTGAAGAAGCCCTGGAGACCACGAAAATTTTCAGCGTGGCAGGGCTGCTGGAAAAGGACCAGGCCCTTGTCACAGGACGGCCTTTCCGGGCGCCCCACCATACGGTCTCTGATGCAGGCCTCATAGGCGGCGGAAACGTGCCGAGGCCCGGAGAAGTCAGCCTGGCGCACAACGGCGTGCTTTTTCTCGACGAGCTTCCTGAGTTTAAAAAAAGCGTACTGGAGGTGCTGCGCCAGCCCATGGAACAGCGCAGGGTGACCATCTCAAGGGCTTCGGTCTCGCTTTCCTATCCCTCGGATTTCACCCTGATTGCCGCATTAAATCCATGCCCGTGCGGTTATTACTCGGATCCTGTGCATGAATGCAGATGCAGCGCATCCCAGATTACAAGATACAGAAACCGCCTGTCAGGTCCGCTTCTCGACAGGATCGACATCCACGTGGAAGTGCCCGCGGTTTCCTACGGCGAACTGGTCAGTGAAAAACCTGCCGAATCTTCGGCTGATATCCGCAGGCGGGTGGTTGCCGCCAGAAGGATCCAGGAAAAAAGGTTTGCAAACAGCAGGATAAAAACCAACGCCGGCATGAAAAGCAGGCACATAAAACAGTACTGCTCACTGGAAGCGGAATCCGGGGTAATCCTGGAAAGGGCCGCAGACAGGCTGGGTCTTTCCGCCCGCGCCTGCCACAGGATTTTAAAGATTGCCAGGACCATAGCGGACCTGGAGGGACAGGACGATATCAGGGAGCCGCACATTCTTGAGGCAGTGGGCTACCGGAGCATGGACAGGCCGCTTTGAATTAAAATCCGAAATTCGAAATCCGAATGTCGAATACAGTTTTTGATAAGCCTGTAAAAGGCTATGTAACAAGCTTACGGTCCCATCAATTTTGATCATCCGGATTTGTTTCGGATTTCGATATTCGGATTTCGGATTTATTCACACCGGCCTCTGGATGCCTGTCTATTGTAATCAGCTTTTAAGGAGCGTGTCGTGATACCTTATGATGTGTGGGCGGAAATAGACCTTGCGGCTGTTTCACGGAATATCCGAAATCTGAAGTCTGCCCTGGCAGAGGGCACGCGCCTGATGGCTGTGGTAAAGGCTGACGCTTACGGCCACGGAGCCGTGCCTGTTGCAAAAGAGGTTATTGCAGCAGGAGCGGACTGCCTGGCCGTGGCCCGGATCGGCGAGGCAGTTGAACTGCGGCATGCCGGCATCAATTGCCCCATACTGATTTTCGGACGCACGCCGCCTCCTTTCACCGGCAGGCTTATGCAGTACGATCTCACCCAGACCGTGTTTTCCCTTGCTGAGGCCTCTGCCATGTCGGATCTGGCAAGGGCAGCGGGCGGGAGGGTTCGCATTCATGTCAAGGTTGATACAGGAATGGGCCGTCTCGGCGTGCTGGCCGGCGGGGGCAGGCGCTTCGATGATTCAGTCGGCGAGATTGAGGCAATAAGCAGGCTGCAGGGCATAGACGCGGAAGGGATTTACACGCATTTCGCAACCGCGGATGAGCCGGACAAGACCAATGCAGTAGGGCAGTTTGATTTTTTCAGGGAAATTGTTGCACGCCTGCGCGACAGGGGAATCGGGTTTGCCCTCAGGCATGCGGCAAACAGTGCGGCTTTGGTCGATATGCCTGAAACGCATCTGGACATGGTCAGGCCGGGTATAAGCATATACGGTCATTACCCTTCAGGTGAAACAACAAAGCTGGGCGTGGATCTGGCTCCTGCCATGAGCTTGCGAGCGCGGATTATTCACCTGAAGGAGGTGGGGCCGGGTTTTAAGGTAAGCTACGGATGGACTGCAGAAACGGCTGAAAAAACCGTAATTGCCACAGTGGCGATAGGGTATGCGGACGGGTTTTTCCGCCTGCTTTCGTCCCTGGGCGCCATGCTCGTGCACGGGCGAAGGGCTCCTGTGATAGGCAGGGTCTGCATGGACAATACAATGATCGACGTCGGGCATGTGCCGGAAGCCGCAATCGGGGATCCGGTGCTGATATTCGGCAGAGACGGCTTCGGACAGATTCCTGCCGAGGAGCTGGCCGGTTATGTCGGCACCATAAATTACGAGGTATTATCAAGGATTTCCTCGAGGGTTCCCCGTATTTATCCGCGGGAGGAATAAATCAGAATTCCCATATCTTGTGCTTGGACCTGCCTTTGTAGCTATATATTGAATGCCGTGCAGCACTGTAACCCCTCGGATTCACGCCGGAAACTCTGTAGCGAATTCTCTTGACAATAAAATGGTGTGGTGTTAATTAAATTACTTTGCATAATGTGCGTATTGTATGTATATATCATTTTGATTTTTAAGTATATTTTTTATTTGTGCCTGTTGACTGAAACCGGGCCCGGTTTGGAAATATAATAAATATACTGCAGGGATGCGAAGGGACGGACAATATAAGGACAGTATTACAGTATTAATGATATGGCAATTGTGAGATGAGAAAGGAGGTGCTCACGGCTCACAGGATTATTGTTGATCTTTTAAGCTAACTTAGTGGAGAGGAAGTAATTCACTAAAAATTGACAATTCAGGAGGTAAATAATGCCAAGTTTCGTCATTACCGAAAAATGCGACGGCTGCAAAGGCGGGGACAAGACAGCGTGTATGTACATTTGTCCCAATGACCTGATGGTGCTCGACCCGAACACCATGAAAGCCTATAACCAGGAGCCGGATCAGTGCTGGGAATGTTTTTCCTGCGTTAAGATATGCCCCACCCAGGCCATTGAAGTCCGGGGTTATTCCGACTTTGTGCCCCTGGGAAGCAGCATCTATCCCATGCTGGGAACCGAGGATGTCATGTGGACCTGCAAGTTCCGCAACGGTTCGGTCAAACGGTTCAAGTTCCCCATCCGCACCACCCCTGAAGGCGAGTCCAACGCATACACTGACCTGAAAGGCAAGGATCTCGACAGCGACCTGCTTTCAACCGAGGAAGCGGACGGCTACCAGGTACCGAAACCGCAGGCGACCGTATAGCCGCACTGCCCGGATGGAAGTGAACCAAACATAACCGATTCGATCTTTTAAGGAGGATATAAGATGGCATTACCGAACAAACCCAAGGGCGAACTCAAGGCCGTAAGGGATCCGGAAGTTGTGGAAAAGGAAGTTGATATCCTTATAGTGGGCGGCGGCATGGCTGCCTGCGGTACCGCCTTTGAAGTAAAGAAATGGACGGACAATGAAAGCGTTCTGCTCGTGGACAAGGCTGCGCTTGAAAGAAGCGGCGCAGTTGCCCAGGGCCTTTCGGCAATTAACACCTACATCGGTGAAAATACCCCCGACGACTATGTACGCATGGTCAGAAACGACCTCATGGGAATCGTCCGTGAGGACCTTATCTTTGATCTTGGCTGCCACGTAGACGACTCCGTGCACCTGTTCGAGGAATGGGGCCTGCCGGTATGGAAGAAATCCCCGGAAGGCAAGAACCTCGACGGCAAAAAGGGCCTCAAGCAGGGTACCCTCAAGGGAGGCGCCCAGCCCGTGCGCACAGGTAAATGGCAGATCATGATCAACGGCGAATCCTACAAGAGGATCGTTGCAGAGGCCGCCAAAAAGGCCCTCGGCGAAGACAATATCCTGGAAAGGGTTTTCATCGTTGAACTGCTGCTCGATAAAAACAAGGAAAACCAGATTTCCGGCGCGGTGGGTTTCTCCGTGCGGGAAAACACGGTCTACATAATCAAGGCCAAAACCATGATGGTAGCCTGCGGCGGCGCGGTCAACATTTACCAGCCGCGTTCAGTGGGCGAAGGCAAGGGCCGTGCATGGTACCCGGTATGGAACTCCGGTTCCACCTATACACTGTGCATGAAGGTCGGTGCAGAGCTTTCCATGATGGAAAATCGGTTCACCCCCGCCCGCTTCAAGGACGGTTACGGCCCGGTGGGCGCATGGTTCCTGCTTTTCAAGGCCAAGGCATTGAACGGTCTGGGCGAAAGCTATGTCACCAGCGAAGCCGCCAAAAAAGAGCTGGAATACTATGCTCCCTACGGCACTGCAGCCATCACCCCGACTTGCCTGCGCAACCATTTGATGCTCTTTGAGATGAAGCAGGGCCGCGGTCCGATCATCATGGACACGGTCACCGCACTCAACGAGCTCGGCAAGTCCCTGGACAAGAAGGAACTCAAGCATCTCGAATCCGAGGCATGGGAAGACTTCCTGGACATGACCTGCGGTCAGGCAAATCTGTGGTGCGCAACAGACACCGAACCTGAAAAGAAGAACTCCGAGCTCATGCCCACAGAGCCTTATCTGCTGGGTTCACACTCGGGCTGCTGCGGTCTGTGGGTCTCCGGCCCGGATTATGACTGGGTCCCTGACTCCTACAAGATCAAGGCAGACAACGGCAAGGTCTACAACCGCATGACAACGGTAAACGGTCTGTTCACGTCAGGCGACGGCGTGGGCTGCTCCGGCCATAAGTTCTCCTCCGGTTCCCACTCCGAGGGACGTATCGCTGCAAAACAGATGGTACGCTATGCCAAGGATCATGCTGATTTCACCCCGGAACTGCCCATGAGCAAGGATGAAATCGTGGACATGATCTACAAGCCGGTCAGGACCTATCTTGAAAACTGTGAATACACCACGGCTGACGATATCAATCCTTTCTACATCAAGCCCGAGGGCATGATGTACCGGCTGATGAAGGCAACTCACGAGTATGGCGCAGGTACGGCCACATTCTACGAGACCACCAACAAGAACCTTGAAATCGTCATGGGCATGCTGGAAGTCATGCGGGAAGACTGCGAAAAACTCGCAGCCGGCAGCCTGCACGAACTGATGCGCGCATGGGAGATTTATCACCGCATCTGGACGGTTGAATCCCACCTGCGCCACATTCAGTTCCGCAAGGAAACCCGGTATCCCGGCTTCTACTATCAGGCGGACTATCCGAACCAGGACGACGAGAACTGGTTTTGCTTTACAAACTCCAAGTATGATCCCAAGGCCCAGAAATGGGAGACTTTCACCAGGGATTATGTCCAGATCATCCCCAGCGCATAAAGGGGGCATGATCGGCGGCTAACAGGAAATACCTCCAGGTGTCGTAACGACGCCTGGAGGTTTTCTTTAGATCTATCCATACATGAAAAATCTTTGAAGCTGCTGACTGGAGGCTGGATACCTGAGCCGGAACCTGCGCCGGCAGGTATGCAGCATCGACTCTGCCGCTTCAAAAGGGACGGAAACAGATAAAAAGACCATATACGAGGGTTGTTGGACATATACACGGTTAACAGAATCGAACCTATAAGCACGGAGGGACAGCATGAGTGAAGAGAAAGGAGCCCCGTTCAGCGGAAGCATCATGGTGGTAGGCGGCGGAATAAGCGGCCTGACTACGGCTTTGGAAGCTGCGGAAGTGGGCTACGAAGTCTTTATCGTGGAAAAAAATCCTTATCTGGGCGGAAGGGTTGCACAGTTGAAACAGTATTTCCCAAAGCTGTGCCCGCCGACCTGCGGGCTGGAAATCAATTTCCGCAGGATCAAGGACAACCCGCGCATCAAGTTTTTCACCCTTGCAGACGTTGAAAAGGTGGAAGGTGAGCCGGGAAACTACAACGTGAGCATCAGGTTAAACCCCCGCTACGTCAATGAGAACTGCACCTGCTGCGGCGCCTGCGCGGACGCCTGCCAGAGTGAAATTCCCAATGAATTCAACTTTGGCATGGACAAGACCAAGGGCGCCTACTTGCCGCATGAAATGGCGTTTCCTGCAAGATACGTGATTTCGCCCCAGATCATCGGCACCGAGGATGCCAGGCGCTGCAAGGAGGCCTGCCCCTATGACGCGGTGGATCTTGAGATGGAGGCCAAAACCGTTGATTTCAACGTGGGCTCCATAGTCTGGGCCACCGGCTGGGAGCCCTATGATGCCTCAAAAATCGACAACCTGGGATTCGGCCAGTATCCCAACATCATCACCAACATGATGCTCGAACGCCTCGCCGCGCCGAACGGTCCCACCAGGGGACATATCCAGCGCCCCTCGGACAGCAATGCCCCTGAAAGCGTCGCCTTTGTACAATGCGCAGGCTCAAGGGACGAAAATCATCTCCCCTATTGTTCCTATATCTGCTGCATGGCTTCTTTGAAGCATGCCACATACATCCGGGAGCAGTATCCTGACACCAAGGTCTATATTTTCTACATAGACCTCCGCGCCCCTGGGTACAGGTATGAAAAGTTCTATGACAAAATAAAGGAAGATGAAAACGTCGAGTTCGTGAAGGGCAAGGTCGCGGCTGTAGAAGACGGCGGCAATGGGAGGGTCACAGTGGTGGCCGAGGATGCCCTCACAGGTGAAAAACTTCACCAGACAGTGGATATGGTGGTGCTTGCCACGGGCATGCAGCCCACAGCCGTCAATGCCAAGCTCCCTGCCGCAGATCTTACATACACTGAAGACGGCTTCATCATAAATGACATGGACAAGGGCGGGATGTTTGCCACCGGATGTGCCAACAAGCCGGCAGACGTCATGATGTCGAATCAGAATGCGACCGGCATTGCCTTAAAGGCTATTCAAACCATGATGAAGCGGTAGGAGGATAGATCATGAGTAAAAAATACGGCGTTTATATTTGCAAAGGATGCGGCATCGGAGATTCCCTGGATATAGAGGCGATCTGCGATGTAGTGGAGGAAGAGGCCCTGCCCTGCAAAACGCATGATTTTCTGTGCAGCGCAGAAGGCGTTGATTTCATAAAAAAAGACATAGAGGAAAACGGTACAAACACGCTGGTTATAGCTGCGTGCTCCCGCCGGGTGAACTACAATACATTCAGTTTTGACGGATGCATAGTAGAGAGGGTCAACCTGCGCGAGGGAGTTGTCTGGTCCCATCCCAGAAAAGAGTTCCCGAAGCTCACGGAAGAGGAAAAGCAGGATGAAAACAATTTCGATTCCGTCCAGATGATGGCAGAAGACTACTTGCGGATGGGAATGGCAAGGGTTGAAAAGGTCAAGCTGCCCGAGCCCTACCTGCTTGAGACCATGAGCAGAAAGATACTTGTCATGGGCGGCGGAGTCACCGGAATGAGCGCGGCACTTGATGCCGCTAACTCCGGATATGAAGTCACCATAGTTGAAAAAGAAAAAAACATAGGCGGAAACACCGCAAAATGGCGAAAGCAGCTGCCCATTCAGCCGCCCTATGAAGAGCTGATCCCTTCAATGGTGGCAGATAAAATCAAGGCAGTGCAGGACCATCCGAAAATCGATATCCGCACCGAGACAGTGGTTGCAAGAATTGCCGGCCAGCCAGGCGATTTCACGGTAACCCTCAAAAACCCGGGCGAAAAAATAGAGTTCGACGTTCCCTATCCCCTGCCCCCTGAAATGCGGGTGGATGAAAACGGAAAGGAGCTCGAATCCGAGGCCCTCATGGAGAAATACCGCGAATACAACGAGGGCCGCCGGGACATACTTACCCTGGATCCAAACGGCGAAAAATTTGGAGCAGTTATCCTGGCTGCCGGATGGAGGCCGTATCAGCCGAAAGATGATGAGTATCCGCATCTTGGATGGAAAGCGACCCCTGATGTTGTAACCAATTATCAGTTTGAGGAAATGGCTGCGGCAGGCAAAATAACGCGTCCATCTGACGGCAGGGAAGCCAAAAACGTGGTTTTCGTGCAGAGCCCGGGCAACGGCACCGACTCGGATTTTCCTTATACAGGAGTGGTAACCAGCATGGTGGCGTTGAAGCAGGCACAGTATGTTCGCGAGGATTACCCGGACGGCAAAGCCTACATTTTCTACCAGCACATGCGCACCTCGGGGTTGACTGAGAATTTCTACAAGTCAGCCCAGCAGGATCCCGGCATCTTTATGAGCAAGGGAGAGGTCGCCTCTGTTGAAAAAACCGGCAACGGCCTCTCAGTTACCGCCAAAGACACGCTCCTGGGCGAAAACATTGGTGTGAGCGCAGACCTGGTTGTTCTCGGAACAGGCATGGTCCCGGTGACATATGATGATCCCACGGTTAACCTTGCATACAGGCAGGGACCGGGATTCAGGGACAACGAGATTTTTGACCGGTATGCGGATTCAAACTTCATCTGTTTTCCTTATGAAACCCAGAGAACCGGAATTTACGCTGCGGGCGGTGTGCGCCGTGCGCTATCAGTAGAAGAGTCAATGGAGGATGCCTCAGGAACTGCATTAAAGGCGATTCAGTGCCTGGAATGCGTTAACAGGGGTATTTCGGTTCATCCCAGATCCGGTGACATGACCTTCCCGGACTTCTTCTTTCAGCGCTGCACCCAGTGCAAGCGGTGTACTGATGAATGCCCCTTCGGCGCCATTGACGACGATGAAAAGGGTACACCCAAGCCCAATCCCACCAGGTGCCGCAGGTGCGGGACATGCATGGGCGCATGCCCTGAGAGGATTATCAACTTTGCCGACTACAGCATCGACAGCATAGGCTCCCAGGTCAAGTCCATAGAGGTGCCGTCCGAAGACGACTACGACGAGCCGCCCCTGCGGATTCTGGGGCTTGTGTGCGAAAACGACGCATACCCGGCCATGGATATCATGGGCCTGCACAATAAGTCCTTTTCCGCGGACGTCAGGATAATCCCTGTCAGGTGCCTGGGCTCGGTCAACGTGATCTGGATCAAGGATGCGCTTTCCCAGGGCATGGACGGAGTTTTTCTGCTCGGCTGCAAGCACGGAGACGACTACCAGTGCCATTTTGTAAAGGGAAGCGAGCTTGCACAGATACGAATGCAAAAGATCGGGGATGCCCTGTCCAGCTTGGCCCTTGAAGAAGAGCGCGTGGCCCAGTACGAGGTGGCCATAGACGACTATGACAGCATCCCGGGCATCATCAACGGCTTTGTCGAGCAGATCGAGGAGCTGGGCCCCAACCCGTTCAAGGGTTTCTAGAAGTCAATGATGCGAAAAACAGCCCAATTGAGGAGGTTTTATTATGGCGGATAAATACCTGGTTCAACCAGACATTGATTTTATAAACGAGATCCGGGCAACGGGCGGAGAGACGCTGAAAAAATGCTTTCAATGCGCCACCTGCTCCGTGGCCTGCCCCATTGCCCCGGACCGCAAACCTTTTCCCAGAAAAGAGATGATAGCTGCATCCTGGGGACTGAAAGACAAATTGATAGGCAATCCGGATGTCTGGCTTTGCCACAACTGCGGGGACTGCACTGCGCAATGCCCGCGCGGCGCCAAGCCGGGCGATGTGATGGCTGCGATCCGCATGAAGGCCATCGAAGAGTATGCAACACCCAAAAGCCTGGCCAGGGCCGTCAATGACCCGAAAAAACTGCCGCTGCTGCTCGTGCTGCCGGCTGTAATTTTTATCGTGCTCGGCCTTATCACCGGCCTGCTCGATTTCTCGCCGGACCGGGTTGACGGCCAGATTGTGCATGCCGAGTTTTTCTCCCACTGGCTGGTGGACCTGATTTTCGTACCCCTGAGTATCTGGGTGGTGGCAGTGTTTGCAATGGGTCTGAAGCGCTTTATTGCTGATATTCATAAAAACGCTGTGGCTGAAGGAAAAACAGACAAGGAAAGCATCGATACGAAGGGTTTTCTGTCAGCTCTGGTGCGGGTGATACCCATGATTTTGAAGCACAGCAGGTTTTCCGAGTGCAGCGAGAACACTGACCGGGCAACTCCCCATATGATGGTGCTTTTCTCTTTTATAGGCCTTTTTATAGTAACAGGGATCTTTTTCATCACCCTTTATATTTTCGGCGTACACGGACCTTATTCCCAGTTAAACCCGGTGAAGATTCTTGCCAATGTCAGCGGAATAGCCCTTATCATAGGCGCGATTCTCCTGATAAAGCAACGCATGGACAAGACCGACGAGGTGTCCACTTACAAGGACTGGTACCTGTTGTGGCTGGTTTTCGGGCTGGGCCTGACCGGTATGCTTACACAGCTTTTAAGGCTGGCGGATGCTGAGTTTCTGACTTACCTGATTTATTTCATACATCTGATGCTGGTATTTCATCTGATCGCGTTTCTGCCGTTTTCCAAGCTTGCGCATCTGGTCTACAGGACGGTTGCGCTGGCATACAACGAGTATTCAGAGCGCGAGGTTAAAAAGACCTGATGCTCTCAGTATAGTTGTTTTCTGAATAAAAAGCGGGGTGCCATCAGGTTCCCCGCTTTTTTGCGTAAGACACAAAAGGAAAAGCATGTCTGGGAAAAGTGTTAAAAATCTTCGTTCAAAAGCTTTTGTAAGGTTTTTGTATCATTTTATAAGGAGTTATTCCCTTAGCCTGCGGCTGAGTGTGGAAAACGAGGGCCAGTGGATGGAGCATCTGGCAGGCGGAGGCAGGGTTCTGCTTTGCGTGTGGCACCAGCAGTTTTTTTCGCTTGTCCGCTATTTCAAAGCATACAGCGGCTACGGGCCGGGCCTGATGATCAGCCGCAGCAGGGATGGCGAAATTATTGCCGGAGTTGCTGAACTTACCGGCTGGCATGTGGTGCGGGCATCGTCGTCAAGGGGCGGCAGGGAAGGCCTGCAGAGAATGATCACGCATCTCAGCAACACCGGTATTGCAGCTCACATCTTAGACGGCCCCAGGGGGCCGGCAGGGGTGGTTAAAAACGGGGCGATTGCAATGGCACAGGGAGCCGGGGCAGCAGTGGTTCCGGTATTTGTCATCGCCGATAATGCCTGGTATCTTAACTCCTGGGACAGATTCCAGGTCCCCAAACCGTTTTCCAGGGTCACCCTGAGATACGGGGACATGATAACAATTCCCCGCACAAAGAGTCCTGAGCAGTTCGAAGAACAGAGAAAGCGCCTTGAGGATATAATGCGGCCAGGACTGATATATGCGGAAGGCGGTTTCAGCCATTAAAATCGCATTGATTTTATTTTCTTTACTACTATATTCTGTAGATACATACTGATTAAAAAGGCGGATGCATTTATAATGCTGCAGAATACTTTCTGTCACATAAACGGAGTAGGGCAAAAGACCGAAGCCCGGCTCTGGCAAGCCGGTATCCGCAGCTGGCCGGATTTCAGCCGGGCCGGAAACCCCGCGTTAAGCGCCTCTAAAGCCGCACTTATAGCCGGCGAACTTAATGATTCGCAGGTTGCCCTTCGGAAAAAAGACCCGGTTTATTTTTCCAGCCGCCTGCCTGCTGACCAGCATTGGCGGCTTTTCGGCGAATTTTGCAACAGCACGGCATATATCGATATAGAGACCACCGGTCTTGGCTTTGACTGCTCCAGGATTACCACCATTGCACTTTATGACGGATCAAAAATCCGTTATTACGTAAACGGAATCAATCTGGAGCGTTTTGTGGAAGATATTTCATGCTATGACCTTGTTGTCACCTATAACGGCAAGACCTTTGATATCCCCTTCATAGAAAGATTCTTCGGTTTCCGGATGACCCAGGCACACGTGGATCTGCGCTACGTTTTGAAAAGCCTGGGATACAAGGGCGGGCTCAAGTCATGCGAAAAATGCTTCGGCCTTGACAGGAGCGAACTTGAAGGGGTGGACGGATTCATGGCTGTCCTGCTCTGGCATGAATACCAGAGACAGGGCGATCCAAGGGTGCTTGAAACTCTTCTGGCCTATAACATCGAGGATGTTATAAATCTTGAGCATCTCATGCATGCTGCCTACAACCTTAAACTGGAAGGCACCCCTTTTTCCGGGCAACTACGGATGGCGCTGCCGAAACGCCCTCTAGTGCCCTTTGTTCCTGATTCTGAGGTGCTCTGCAGGATCAAAAATCAAGTGTATTAACTGTTAGTTCAACAGGGAAGACAAGTCTTACATGGACTCTGAAACAATAAAAACAACTGCCGAACCAGACCTTTCACCCCACGAGGATCTCAACCGCCTGCTTGAGATGATACTGGAATCCGGGGCCAGGATGATGCGCGCCAAGGCCAGCTCTCTGCTGCTTGTAGATCCCAGGACCGGCAGGCTGAATTTCAGGGTGGCCACAGGCGCCAAAAAGCACGAAATCAAGCAGTTTTCCCTGAGGCCCGGAGAGGGAATAGCCGGGCATGTGGCAGTCAAGGGGCAGGCGCTTTTAATCGAGGACGTGGGTGCAGACAGCAGGTGGCATCGTCAGATCAGCGAAAAACTCGGCTTCAAGACATCCTCCATCGCATGCGCTCCCTTGAAGATTGAAGAAAAAGTCATCGGGGTGGTGGAGTTTATAAACAAGGAGGGCGGCGAAAGCTTTCAGGAAAGCGATCTCGAGCTGATAAACGTTTTTGCCGAACTGGCAGCGGTGGCCATTGAAAATGCCCAGAAATTCAGGCTCGTTGAGCTGGAAAACCGGGGATTGAAAGATGAGCTTGAGTTAAACCATGATATAATAGGCGAAAGCGTGGCAATCAGGAATGTGGTGGCAGATGCCATGCGGGTTGCAGACTCCATGGCCAGCACCCTGATCCTGGGAGAAAGCGGTACGGGAAAGGAGCTTTTAGCCAGGCTGATCCACCGGGCCAGCGCCAGGAGAAAAAGGCACCTGGTGACTCTTAACTGTGCGGCCTTCCCGGAAACCCTTCTGGAGGCAGAATTGTTCGGCCATGAGAAAGGTGCCTTTACAGGGGCGATTGGTGCAAAGATAGGCAAGTTTGAACTGGCTGATCAGGGAACAATCTTTCTTGATGAAATCGCGGAAATGAGCCATTCCATGCAGGCCAAGCTCTTGCGCGTGCTGCAGGACGGCGTGTTTTACAGGCTCGGTGCCGACACCCCCATATCAGTTGATATCCGGGTTATTGCAGCAACTAACCGCGATATAGCCGGGGAGGTGAAAAACGGCAGATTCCGCGAGGATCTGTATTACAGGCTAAACGTTGTGGAACTTTATATGCCGGCACTCAGGGACCGCAAATCGGATATTCCCATGCTGGCCAGGCATTTCGCGGAAATGTTTAAGAAGGAAAAGGGCTATGATGCCCTGGAGATATCCGATGATGCCATGGAAAAGATGCTGCGCTATGACTGGCCGGGCAATGTACGGGAGCTGCAAAACGCACTGGAGCGGGCAGTGGTAATGGGAAGGGGAAAGAAAATCGAAGCAGGGGACCTTCCAATGCTTCAGGCTGAGACCGCCCTTGAAAGTATCCCGGTGGGCATGACACTGGAGGAGGCGGTAAACGAATTCAAAAAGAAATTTATAGAGGCAAATCTCGAAAACACAGGCGGAAACCGGAGCAGGGCAGCAGAGATCATGGATATTCAGCGGACCTACCTGTCAAGGCTTGTGTCGCGCTACGGGATCAAAAAATGATGGCGCCGTGAAATATGCTCAGGCTGTTGCGAAAAAGCCCTGTTTTTCCAGGTATGAAATGCTTGCAGCCAGGGCATCGCTGTCATGCGGTTCAAGTGTGATTACCGGTGTCTTTCGCAGGCCGCGCAGCCAGTCAAACAGCGGGGCAAAATCAATGGATCCCAGCCCCAGGCCCATATGTTCGTCGCTTTGTCCGCGGTTGTCATGGAGATGAATCTGCCCGATATAAGGTGAAAGCCTCTTGATCCAGTCCTTTAAGGGCCTGCGGCTAAAAACGCAAAGGTGGCCGATGTCCAGGCAGCAGCCTGTGTTTTCCTCCGCGGTGATTTCAAACATGCGCCCGATTTCATCCGGGTCTTTCTCATATACGTTTTCCAGCATAAGCAGGATGTTTTTTTCAGCCAGCCTGCGCGCGGTATGTTTCCAGATTTCCGCGGCCCTTTCATACCAGGCGTTTCTTATAAACCCGTAGCGGGACTCATCATAGCCGCAATGACAGACAACAGTCAGGGGTGAGAAAATTTCGGCCGCCTCAATCATCTGTTCCAGCCGCTGCCGTGTAACCGATCGGATGGCTGTATCAGGGGAGCCGGGGGAAAGGTCAAGAAAAGGGCCGTGCAGGGTAATGCTGCGGCCGATGTCATGAAACCGCTTTGCAGCGGAAGCGAATTCAGAGGCAGTGTGTCTGTCCAGGGCCTCTGAGTCCAATCCGATTTCCGGGTTAAGCCGGTTTTCCACAAATATCTCCATCCACCCGGCAGTCTTGTCCATCAGCCAGGAAAACGGTATGTTGACCTGGACCCGGTCTGTGATCCGGCTTTTGTCGGTGTCGAATATCCCGGTCATGCATTTTCCCCGCGTTTTTTTAAAGCCCGGCGATTTCTGCAGAGATTAAAAAAGGGGGCTTTTTTTTGGTTCAAAGCCCCCTTTTTTTACTTTATGTTAAATTGCTTTTGCGGCGCGCCGGTGTTATCAGCACTCTGCAAGCGCATCGCCCACCACGTCCAGGCTCCGCTTTTCAACAACCTTTTCATAAATCTTGTGCTTGACGTGAGCCGGGAGAAGCTCAATGCTTCCGGTGGTTGACGTATCGTGCTTGGCGCCGAATTCGTTGACGCATCTTTTTGCCTGCTCGTCGTCCGCGTAAACCACCAGAACCTTGAGGCCGGCCAGTCTTTCCTCGGTATAGTCCGCCAGGCCAGCCTTTTCGAGTTCGGCGTAGCGCTCTTCATTTATCCAGATATAAATGGGATTTTTCCCTGCCATGTTATGACCTCCTGTAGCTGTTTTGTCTATAAGGGTTCAATATCGAATACCGGTGATCTTTTTTCCAGGTATTCCTCAGTTACGAAAGGAGAGCCCTGTCCGTATTTTTCGGCGCATTCCATGATCTGGTCAAAGACCTCGGGCCTGATGATAAGGCGCGGAGGCTTAACTCCGTCCGTGACAATGCTTCGGATGAGTGTGCCGCTGAATTTCTGCTGCTTGTCGCCGTGGTTGCAGAGCCCCTCGCTGGTGATTTCGGCACATTCCGGGCAGTACAGCCAGTTCATGGAGTAGACAGGAGTAATGTCGAGCTCGCCGCGGACGCTGTCGAGCATATGATGGGCCTCATAAGCGCCGTAGTAGTCACCCACGCCGGCATGGTCGCGACCGTACATATGGTGGGTAATGCCCAGGTTGGTTCTCAGGATTGCGTGGAAAATGGCTTCCTTGGGGCCTGCATAGCGCATGTCCCAGAAGGTAAGGGTGGTAAGGTGGTTGTGCTTGCCGAAATATCCGGCTTTTTCAAGTTCATCCTGGCAAAGCACGATGGCTTCGTCAATGTAGTCCTTGACACGTTTTTCACCGATAATTGCATTGACTACAACGCCGACCTCGGGTTTTTCAATGGGAAGATCCGCGTAAGCCTGGAAGAAAGCGCCTTTCATAAGCCATTCATGGCCGGTGTGGGGGACGTTTCTGGTCTGATGGGCCACGGTGCGGCTCCAGCCCCTTTCCCTGATCGTCTGCCTCATTTTCAGGGGAGGCAGGAAATACGGTCCGAAGGGTTCGTTGATCTTGGGCTCCTTGACCAGGGTGATCTTTCCGCCGATGAACTTGTCCTTGTAGGAATAGGTTCTTGCGCAGCCGGGATGCTTGTCCTCTGCCGTGCCGAAAACGGACTTGCACATTGCTTCCTTGTCGTATTCAAACACCTCGTCTACTTCGAACAGGGCCATGGGATTGCCCTGGTAGGTCAGTACCACGGATTTTCCCGGCCCCACGCCGTAATCGGCAACTTCCTTTTCCGAAAGATCGAAAAGGATGGGAATAGACCAGATTGTGCCGTCTGCCAGGCGCATGTTTTTGACCACGCCGTCGACATCAGCTTTGCCCATGAAGCCTTCCAGCGGAGAAAAAAATCCATAAGCAAGGCCTATGATTTCATTTGCGATTTGCTTGCGGACTGGAATTTCGGCAAGCCCCTTGATCTTGTCCCTTGCTTCGTCCGGCTTAAAGATTCTTTCCTTGATCTCTTTTCCGCCGTGTCCAATTTCGGCCATATTGACTCTCCTTTGTTTGACGTTAACCTTTACGAATCAGTCCCTGAAACGGCTATATTAAATCCCATTGATTATAAGCCCTAGTAAGCCACGATATACTAAAAATTTAAAAGGTTTATTTATTAAGAAAAAAACCTTTTGTCAAGCCTAATCAACAGGGCGCAGCTTGCTTTTTGCGTGCGGTACAGGTTTATTTTTTCTGGGCGTTTCTGATGCTGACTTCTTCAAATGTCCTGATTTCTGCCAGAACACGGGTGGAGGCATCCATGATCTCCATGGCAAGGGCCGCGCCTGTGCCTTCGCCGAGCCGCAGTTTGAGATCGAGCAGCGGCTCAATTCCCAGGCGCTCGATCATGAACCTGTGCCCCGCCTCTAAAGATTTGTGGCTTGTAAAAAGGCAGGACTTTGCAGCAGGCGCAAGGTCGCATGCAATCAGGGCTCCGGCCGTTGCTATCAGCCCGTCGCAGACCACTGGAATCTTGAGAGCCGCCGCGCCGAGCACGAGCCCGGCAAGGCCGCCTATCTCAAATCCGCCCACTTTTGCCAGCACGTCCAGCGGGTCTTGCGGGTCGGGTTTGTGGAGTTCGAGTGCGTCGGTGATAACCCTTACCTTGTGGGAAAATGTTTCATCATCTATGCCTGTGCCCCTGCCTGTGAGCTTTTCCGGCTCTATTCCGGAAAATGCGGCTATAACCGCGCTGGAAGGGGTGGTGTTGCCTATGCCCATGTCCCCTGTGCCGAGAAGGTTTACCCCGGGGTTTTCTGCAAGTTCCCGTGCGATCAGGATGCCCGCCTCGATTGAATCGACCGCCTGCTGCCTGCTCATGGCCTTTTCCCTGCGGATATTGCCGGTGCCCTTTGCTATTTTTCTGTGAAAAATCGGCAGGTGCGGGTCAAAATCATGATCCACTCCCAGGTCCGCGGCCCGGACTGATGCGCCTGCGTGGCGTGCAAGCACGTTGATGGAGGCTCCTCCGTCAACGAAGTTATATACCATTTGAGCGGTGACTTCCCTGGGAAAAAGGCTTACACCCTCGTCAACCACCCCGTGATCTCCTGCGCAGGTGACAATTACTTTTTTGTCCAGGCGCACATCAAGGCTCCCGGCAATGCCTGCAAGTCTTATGGCTGTATCCTCGAGCATCCCGAGGCTACCGTTGGGCCTTGCCTGCTCGTTGAGGCGCAGGGCCGCCTTTTTTTCATATTTTTCATCAGGTAAAACTATTCTTTCAATGGCTTCATCCAGTTTCATGTCCGTCTCCTTTTTCGGAATTGATTCTTTCTGGAACCCCTCAAATAAAAAAAGGGTTCCGACCGGAGAAAAATCTCTCCTGCCGGAACCCTTTGCCATCAGATTCCGCAAACCGTTATTTTCGCACGTCTTCTGACTTGCCGGATTTCAACCGGGGCATGCCTTCCCGGCGGTTTTGAAGTTAAAGCCGCCAGTGGCCGCGGGGGCTGGGCCCGCGCCTGCTTCGGTATTTCCGGCCTACAGCGCCGGGAGCGTCGCGGATTTCAACCGAGTTCCGTTTGCGAAAATACGCATAGCATTCATTTTAAAGTTTTTATTATCCAAACAATGCGGCAAGGTCAAGGATTAATTATGTGAAAAAGACTCGCCCGGCGCCTCCGGCATTGCGAGTTTGACCAGGGACTCCATGGATTTTTCAAGCTCCTTTCTTGAAAACACTTCCAGCGACACTATGCCGGTAAATTGCCGGAGAATACCGGATACTGCAGGTGCAAGGCTTTCAGGAAGGTGCTCGAGCCCTATGTGGCCGCGGCCTTGCCTGACGCCGCCGTATAGGTGAATTATGGAGATGCGGTTGCCCAGCAGTTCAAAAGCTTCGGTGATATCGCGGCCGTATTCCATGAGGTGCCCTGTATCAAGGCATACTGACAAATCAAGATCCCGGGCCACAGGCTCCAGCCAGGCAGGTGGGTAATCAAGGGTTTCAACGGAAATCAGGCGCGGGCTTATGCGGGTGCGCTTCAGAAGGGTTTCAACTGCGGACACTGCCATGTTCTGCCACTGCTTAACTGAGGCTGAATCAGGGGCGGTTCCTGTATATGGCAGATGAAGCGTCCAGGTGGAGGGTTCAAGCATGCACGCGCGTTCCACGGCATGCGCGATTCTGTCTATTGCGTCTGCCTGGCTTTCTGTGTCCTGATCGGTTATTTTCACATCAATGGGGAGATGGATGTTGTAGGAAATCCCTTCGCTTTGTGAAAGCGCGGCCAGCGCCTTTATGTCCGGTTCCGGCGGCAGGCTTTCCTCAGGGCTGCTTTCAAAGAGCACGAGTTCGATTTCGTCTATAAAAGGCGCAAGCATCCTGACATTGGGAAGCACGTGGTCCGGGTAGATAAAAGACGGAGCAGCCAGGGTAAAAGGAAACCTGTTTCTGTAGGACTTTGAAAGCGGTTTATAAGGAAGCCCGTTTTTCGGGGTGTCAGTCTTATGGTCGGTCAAGGCGTCGGATTCCCTCCTCTCTGGCCGCCTCTACAGCGGCACGGTATTGCCCCGGCGAAAGAGGCCGCGAAAGTTCCTGGATATCTGCGGCCCTTCCCATGGGACGGTACTGCGACATTACATTTACATAAGTGTCAGGCGAGATTTCATTGGCAATAAAGCGCATGACTTCCCGGGTGCCTGATGTATCCTGCGGAAGCACCAGGTGCCTGACAATCAGGCCGCGCAGCGCAATTCCGCTGTCATCCACGACGAGATCACCCACCTGGCGGTGCATTTCCCTTAACGCATCCCTTGCGGCCTGGGGATAGTCAGGTGCGCTGCATGCCCGTTCTGCAATCCCGGCGTCAGTGAACTTAAAATCAGGCATGTATATGTCAAATACTCCCTCGAGAAGCCTGAGAGTCTCTGTTTTGTCGTAACCGCCGGAATTGTAGACAAGCGGGATTTCAAGGCCTCCTTCCACTGCTTTTTCAAGTGCTGACAGAATCTGCGGCACCACGTGGGTGGGGGTTACAAAATTGATGTTATGACATCCCATGGCCTGAAGCGAAAGCATCATTTCAGCCGCGCGTTCATCACTGACGGGCTCGCCCCATCCTTCGTGGCTGATGTCGTAGTTCTGGCAAAAGCAGCACATCAGGCTGCAGTAGGTGACAAAAATCGTGCCAGAGCCGTTTCTGCCCACAAGGGGTGATTCCTCTCCGAAGTGCGGGTGAAATGAGGCGACCTTCATTTGCTTTCCGGTCCGGCATGTGCCGGTCTCTCCTTCCATGCGGTTTACATGGCACTGCCGCGGACAAAGGGTGCAGTCCTCTATGATTTCGTATGCCCGCCTTATTTTTTCAGCAAGCTTGCCGCTGCGGTGAGTCTTTATATAAACCGGTTCGTTTTTCCCGCCCATATGGGTTTCCTGTGAATATTCAGGGTTAAAGCCCGCCGGCCTTTTTCTCCGTTCAGGATAAAAAAACCTCCATGCGAGTGTCAATCATAATTGATGGTGCCGTAGGGTAATTCTTCACCGGAAATTGCCGGGCCGGGATATTTCCGGTTGTCATCTGCAGGAGGTTTTTGTTAACCTGAGAAATCGTCAAAAGATGACATCCGGACGCTTTTTTCAGCCTGAAGGGCGCTTTTGCCGTACCGGATGTTTTGCGGCCCACCCCCTTGAGTTCGGGAATTTAACACCATGAGCAGAATCGTTGCATTATACGGCAGTCCAAGGAGAAAAGGCAATACAGCGGCGCTTCTTTCAGAGGCCGTGGCAGGGGCCAGGCAGAACGGGGCGGAAGTGGAAGAGATCGTTTTGCGGGATTGTATAATCTCTCCCTGCCTGGAGATTTACGGGTGCAAGCAAAACGGTGAATGCGTCATAAGCGATGATTTCCAGGCGGTTCGTGATGCGGTTCTTTCAGCACAGGGCCTTATGCTTGCAACCCCCATATTTTTCTATACTGTAAGTTCCCATGTAAAAATGTTCATGGACCGCTGCCAGTCGCTGTGGGTCAAAAAGTACTGGATAGACAAAAACCCCCATTCCCCTGACGGGCAGAAACGCAAGGGGCTGCTGATATCAGCGGGCGCAACCCGGGGGAAGCGCCTTTTTGAAGGAACGCTTCTGACAGTGAAGTATTTTTTCGATGTCCTGGATGCCGAGCTCTTTGAGTCCCTGCTCTACAGGGGCCTTGATTTTGAAGGCGATGTTTTTGCGCATCCCGAATACCTTGCCCAGGCACGCGATGCAGGCTTCCGCCTTGCCGGGGCCTGCAGTGATTCCGGCTGAATTGACATTTTCGGCCACACGGAATTGTATCCTTTGGATCTGTGCTGTCGGTTTAAAGCGGCAAAGGGGGATAAAAGGCCTAAAGCCTTGCTGCCGCAAGAAGCAGAAGAACAGTTTCCGTCAGCTCTGTCATTGCCCCGAGCATATCCCCGGTAATTCCGTTTATTCGTGAGCGGTAAAAAACAATCAGGCATGCGCATGACGCTGTAAAACCCAGTATTAAAACCAGGCCGCGCCATCCCAGCAGCAGGCATAAAATCCCGCACACCAAAACACCCCAGAACTCGCGCAGCTTGAGGCCTTCTGCGAAAAGATCCGAACCCGTGCCCCCCTCGGGCCTTGCATAGGGAAGAAAATAGATTCCAAGAAGCATTGACGACCTTGCAAGCCCCGGAACAATCACCAGGATAAGAAACCTTCCCCAGCCTTCTTCGTATGAGGGCAGCGCGCTTAACCCGCCGTACTTGCCAAGCAGCACGCATACAAGCACGGCTGCGCCCATTACGCCGATGCGGCTGTCTTTCATTATGGACAGCGCAGCCTCGCGGCCCCTGTGGGAAAAAAGGCCGTCTGCGGTATCTGCTAGACCGTCGAGATGCAGTGCGCCCGTAAGTGCAACCAGCACAACCACGTCAACTGCAGCCACGGCCGGCAGCGCAAAAAACCTCAGAGCCAGCGCGTCCGCAGCCGCCAGGATCAGGCCCAGGATCAGGCCTGCTGCTGGGAAAAAAGACACCATCCCCCTGGGATGATATGAGTCGGAGGCCCCGGCTGGCAGGATTGTTATAAACCGCAAGGATGCTGCCAGGTGTACGGCGTTTTTTTTCATGCCTGATTTGTCCGTTCCCCCGTTATGGTAACGGCTATTTTCCGGCGTCTGTTCCGGGTGTCGTGATTGATTGCCACCACCTGCTGCCAGGTGCCGCTGACCATCTGCCCGTCGCGGACCTGCATTGAAATCGATGGGCCGATTATGGCGGCCTGTACGTGGCTGTGACCGTTTCCGTCGTGCCAGGCCTTTTCATGTTCGTATTCCAGGTCCTGCGGTGCCATCCTGTCAATGGCCCGGCGCAGATCCTGCATCACGCCGGGTTCGTACTCTATTGCAGTCAATGACCCTGTTGACCCGGTTATGGTGGCAGAAAGGGTGCCGTTTTCAATCTGTGATTCCTTTACCAGGGCTCTTAGTTTGCCGGTGATATCCTCCATGCCCATTGCCGCCCGGAGTTCTGCTTCGATTTCACTTGAAAATACCGCCATTGACGCGTTCTCCTGCTTTTTAGTTGAAATTTTGACCTGCGGCGTTTCAGCTTTGTTTCCCCAACCGGTAGCACAACCCGGCCCAATAATCAAACCGGTTGCACTCTGGCATGGAGATGCAGAATGGTTATTTTATACCTGCCGGGATATACCCGGTTGAGGCTCCTTTAAAAGATGCTTGACTGTTTGCTGCAGCTATCCTACTTTTTACGAGAATATCAAATAGAAAGGATTTTTTAACATGGCATTTTCAATGGCGCTGGCCGGCAAGGGAGGAACGGGAAAGACAACCACTGCCGGCCTGCTTATCAAATATCTTACAAATACCGGGCGCAGCCCGGTTCTTGCGGTTGATGCCGACTCCAACGCCAATTTAAACGAGGTGCTCGGCCTGGAGATCACCGACACACTCGGCCAGGCCCGCGAGGACATGAAAAAGGGCAACGTGCCCAGCGGCATGACCAAGGACGTGTTCATGAAAATGCGGCTCGAGGAGGCGGTTATTGAGTCAGGCGACTGGGACCTTGTGGTAATGGGGCAGCCTGAGGGCTCGGGCTGCTACTGCGCGGCAAACAACCTGCTTACCAACTTCCTTGACAGGCTCCAGGAAAACTACCCGTACATAGTAATGGACAACGAGGCCGGCATGGAGCATGTAAGCCGCATGACCACCCATAACGTCGATGTCCTGCTTATTGTCACGGACGCATCCAGGCGCGGCCTTCAGGCAGCCATTCGCATTCACGAGCTGGCAAAAAATCTAAACGTGGGAGTCGGCAGAAGCTATGTGATCATCAACCAGGTAAGGTCAGGTCAAGCACCCGAGGCTTCCCTGCAAATGCTCCGGGATGCCGGCATAGAGCTCGGAGGCGTGCTCCCTGAAGACGATGCCGTATATGATTATGACTTAAAAGGCGAACCCATGGTAAACCTGCCGGATGACAATCCCGTGGTAAAGGCGGCTTACGAGATTTTCGGCAGGATCCTGGAAGCGGAAACAGAAAAAGCCGGTGAGCAAACAGTATAACGATTTATACATCTATTATGTAAAGGGGCGGATACGGGATTCGGAAGACAGGTTGGGGCCCCGGTTTATAGGAAACTGGCAGGAAGAAGACTCGGCGTTTCTTTTTTTTGATCGCCCGGAGCATGACCGGGTGGCCGGCTTGGTGGATTCCGATCCGGAGCTGGAGCTTGTTGACAGTTTTTCCATGCCATATGAGCAATGGCACGGAGGAGAAATACTTCCGTTTTCCACCGACTGCTTCCACGTGGCTCCGCCCTGGTCTGATGAACAGGCACCTGAGGGAAAAACAGCGCTTTTAATGGATCCCGGGGTGGTCTTTGGCGCCGGAACCCACACGACAACCCGTTTCTGCCTTGAGGCAGTGGAGATAGTCTGCGGGGAAAACCCGCCTGATTCAGTGCTTGATATGGGCACGGGCACCGGCCTGCTTGGAGTGGCTGCCGCCTCTCTGGGCTGCAGCAGGGTAATCGCAGCGGACAGCAATTTCCTTGCGGTGCGAACTGCCAGGCAAAATATAGAACGCAACCGGCTCGGCTCACGGGTTCTTGCGGTGCAGGCTGATGCCAGGCAGCTTGTGGACTGCCCCGCCGAGCTTTTAATAGCAAACATTCATTTTGACGTGATGCGGCAGCTTATTGCAAGTCCCGCATTTTACGAAAAAAAATGGTTTGTGCTCTCCGGGCTTCTCAGAAGCCAGGCAAGGTATGTGGAGGAAATTTTTTCCTACGGTCCGGCGCGTATCGTGCAGCGATGGACCGGCGACGGGATCTGGTATACTTTTCTGGCCGCGGCCGGCGGTTAAGTCTTAATAAAAGAGGCGCGCATGTATATAAAATGCTGGGGCTCGCGCGGATCCATCCCTGTTTCGGGCCGGGAATTCCAGAAATACGGCGGGGATACAACCTGCATTGAAATCCGTACCCGCAGCGACGACCTTATAATAGTGGATGCGGGAACAGGCATCCGCAGGCTGGGCAATCAGCTGGTTCACGAAAACAGGCATGTCTACAATTTTATTTTTACTCATTCCCACTGGGATCACCTGCTCGGATTTCCCTTTTTCAAGCCCCTGTATTATGAAGAATCCAGGATCATGATGCACAGGTGTCCTTTCCCGGGAAAGTACGTTGAGTCCATTGTAACAAAGATGATGAGGCCTCCGCATTTCCCGGTGCGCTACTCTGATCTTACCGCCACGGTGACCTATATTGAAGGCTGCCCTCAGCCGTTTGAGATAGGTTCGGTGTCAATAACCCCGATTCCCCTGAGCCATCCCAACGGCGGCTGCGGATACAAGTTCGAGGAAGACGGCAGGAGCTTTGTATTTTTAACTGACAATGAGCTGGGATTTGTTCATCCCGGCGGCTGCAGGTACGAAGACTACGAAAGGTTCTGCAGGGGGGCCGATCTACTGCTGCATGACGCGGAGTTTCTCCCGGAGGAATACAAAAGCAGCATAGAATGGGGGCATTCCTCCTGCATGGACACGGTAAGGCTGGCAATGGATGCCCTTGTCGACCGCCTGGGACTTTTTCACATGAACCAGGACAGAACCGATGATGAAGTGGACCTTATGCTGGAAGGATGCCTAAGGTATGTGTCTGATAAAGGCTCGCGGCTTGAATGTCTGGCAGTGGCCCGCGACATGGAATTTGAATTATAATGCGGCAGGAACCCGATATGAAGGAAGAAGCAAGAAAAACAGCTGAATACCTGCTTTCTTCAAAGCGCACTGTTGTGCTCACCGGGGCGGGTATCTCCGTGGAAAGCGGTATTGCCCCGTTTCGGGGCCCGGGTGGCCTGTGGGAGAAGTTCGATCCCATGGAGTACGCCCATATCAGCGCTCTTTTAAACAACCCGGAAAAGGTCTGGAAAAATCTTATCGCGGAGATGACGGGAGTCCTCAAGCGAGCGGAACCGAATGCAGGCCATCTCGGGCTGGCAAGGCTGGAGGAAATGGGGCTGCTTCAAACAGTTATTACCCAGAACATAGACGGCCTGCACCAGAAAGCGGGAAATACCGACGTAATCGAGTTTCACGGGAATTTCGCCTGGCTGAGCTGCATGGAATGCGGGGATAGCCGGGATGCAACAAAAATCGAGCTTGACGAAATTCCTCCCAGGTGCAGATGCGGAGGTATTTACAGGCCTGACTGCGTGTTTTTCGGCGAGATGATCCCGCCCGAAGCCCTGGACCGTTCCCAGGCGGAGTCTGCGGGCTGCGATGTGATGCTGGTGGTTGGTACTTCAGCAACTGTTCAGCCGGCTGCCTACATGCCGGTGATTGCAAGGAATAACGGCGCGGTCGTTATAGAGGTGAATCCAGAGCCCACCCCTCTTACGGGCACCACGAGCCATCTTCTGGTAAGCGGCGGCGCGGGAGAGGCCATTTCCGAAATAGTGGCCGCAGCAGAATCCCTTCGAAATGTAGAATCCGAATAAAGCCCGCCCGGAGTTGATACAATGACTGAAAAGATCCGGGGATGGGTGGTTGACATCTCCATGGAACCGCCCACCCTTAATGACAACACCTCTGACGCGGGGCGGCTTGAAAAGGCGCTGGCATCTGAACTAAAAACCGGTTCAGTCTCGATTGACCTGGGGCTTTTAAAGCGGCTGCCGGAAATACTGCACCGTTTTAATTATGCCTGCAGGTGCGTGGTTTTCCGGTCAAGGGGCGGCTGGCTGCTGATAGACGTGCTCGATCCCGGGGGCGGGAGCATTGCAGCAGGAATCGCAGTGGACCTGGGAACAACAAGGGTCGTGCTTCGCATGATTGATCTGGAATCCGGAGATACGCTTTCTGAGTCCTCATTTGACAACCCTCAGTCATCAGCAGGGGCTGATATTCTTTCCAGGATTCATTATGCTGACAGGCCCGGAGGCCTTGAAAAACTTCATGCCCTGGTAATTGAAGGGATAAACAGCGCTGTGCAGGACCTGTGCGGCAGCGCAGGCATACTGGCGGAACAGGTATGCATCATGGCTGTTGCAGGAAACACCACCATGGCTCACCTTTTTATGGGGCTGCCCCCGCAATGGATCATACGGGAGCCTTATATACCTGTTGTAAACACTCCCCCTGTGTTGAGGGCTGATGACCTGGGCCTTGCCTTCAACGATTCCGCAAGGATTTTTGTTTTTCCGAATTCGGGCAGCTACTTCGGCGGGGATTTGATTTCAGGGGCCTATTATGCGGGGTTTCATGAAAATGAAGAGATTTCTGTGCTCGTGGATGTGGGTACAAACGCCGAAGTGCTTCTCGGAAACCGCGACTGGCTTGTGGCATGTGCGGGTGCGGCGGGGCCGGCACTTGAGGGCGGAGTCTCGGAAATAGGCATGACAGCGGGCCCGGGTGTCATAGATTCCGTTGCAATCGATCCTGATACCGGGGAATTTTTACTTCACACAATTGAACAAACCCCGCCCAGGGGCATCTGCGGCTCGGGAATGATAGACCTGGCAGCCCAGCTTTTTCTGGCGGGCATGCTCGATATCCGGGGTCGCCTGGTCCCGGAGGCCTGCGGGGAGAGGCTCAGGGAAAAAGACGGCATGCGTCACCTTACAGTGGTGTTTGGAAAGGATTCTGCAACTGGCGTTGACCTGACCATAAGCCAGGCTGACATAGACAGCCTGATACGCTCAAAGGCCGCCATGTATACAATCCTGGAGACAATAACCGGCTACGTGGGAATATCGTTTGAGGATATTTCAGCCTTTTATGTGGCCGGCACCTTTGGCTCCTATATAAGACCCCGTTCTGCTATTTCCATAGGCATGCTCCCGGACCTGCCGGAGGAAACCTTCCAGCCCCTGGGAAACAGTTCCCTTAAGGGCGCGGTACGCCTGCTGCAATCGCGTTCGGCGGTCCGGGACATAGAGTCCATAACCGAGCGGATCACCTACCTGGAACTCAACGTAAACCAGGACTTCATGAACAGGTTCAGCGCAGCCAAATTTCTCCCTCACACGGATGCGGCAAGGTTTCCAACGGTGGCACCGGATGTGGCGGGGGGGCGTATCTAGGACTTCTGTTTGTCGTGGGCCCTCTGGGAATTGTTTTTCTTTGATCTTGCCTTTCCGTGGCTGCCGCGCCAGATTTTGCCGCGCTTTGTTCTTCTGTCTCCTTTGCCCATTTTTCATTCCTCCGCTGATTGGATTATGGTTTATTTTTTTACTTAAAATTCTGATCCCAGTAAAGACAGGGATGAAATTCGTACCAGGCCAATCCCTGCATGGTTGAACCCCGGGTACAGGGGCTCATTATACCGGCAACAACGCATGTGTCAACAATGTCGTGCACATCGACTGTAATTCCCGTCCCCTGGGCAACCGCGGACATCAGCCCGCCTTCTGCCATGCAGGAGCGGAAGTGAAATCTCATTTCCTTTAAGAATTTTACCGACTGTTCCACCTGTTTTTCAGGATGGTGCGAAAGCACGCTGCGCACGGCAGCTTCGGAGTCAAGGGTGCCGGTTTCGGCTGCGTTTTCAAAAAGCAAGCGTGCGACATGAGGCATGAAAAACATTTCCCCGGGAGTGAAACGCAGTATGCGATCCTCCCATGAGCCGGTCTGCGTTGATCTCACGGGGATAAGGATACGTTCTTCAAAGGCCATCAGCAGGCAGTCGTGCTTGTCTTCTTCCGACAACGGAAGCTGTTCGGTGTAGACGTTTTCAGACTTCAGGGCTGCGTTTATAAGTTCGGCCATTTTTTGTGCATCATCTGCTGCCAGCTCCGTGGAAAGCGCATTTGCAAGCCTGGTAACGGTTTCCTTGTTTTGCATGACTGAAACCTCCCTTTGAATTGTTTTTCCGGAACCTTCAATGAAGGCGGCGGGATCTGAGTGCGTCATCCACGAACCTGTAGCCGCATCTCCGGCCGGAGCTTAGATACACGTCTTCCACGTCGCGCTGGTCTATGGGAAAACGTCTGCACACCAGGGGCCTGATCCTTGAATGATAGATTTTGCAGAGATTGTTTTCATCTAGCATGGGACAGCGGAATATGAATTTGCAGCAGGATGCGCACTGGCGGCAGTTTCCCTTCCTGCGCTGCATGCGGCTGGCCGTTTTCCTGGGAGCCAGGGTGGTAAGGCACAGCCTGCGAAGCTTTCCGTAGAGCAGTACAATTTCGCTTTTTGTATGTTCAATAACCTTGCCGGTTTCCATGGCTGCCCTCCGTTTTGGAAAATAAGACTCAGACTGCATCCGCCCGTTGGCTAATAAATCAGGTGAAACGCAATTTGTCAACTCCATGATGGTTTCAGCTTTTCAATCGGCTCTGCCGGGTCAGATAAAAAGAAGATCCATTATTCCGAATGTTTCAAGGGCTGTCCACAGTATGAAAACCGCGTAGAGTATCAGAAGAACAGTGCACTCGATGCGGGTTATCCGGAGCTGGGTTCGCATCATGGCAAATAAAACCACGGTGGCAAGGGTGAGAATGCCCATGGCAGGGGCAGCCACTGAAAAATCAATCACGGAGCTGCCTGCTATGAGCACTCCTATGGGAATGGCGATTAAAAGATCGAATATGTTGCTTCCCAGTACGTTTGCCATGCTGACCTCGCCTTCTCCCCTTCGTGCGGACTGTATGCTTACGAAAGCGTCAGGAAGGCTTGTTGCCGCAGCAATGATTGTCAGTCCCCAGAAGAATGAGGGCGTGTTTAAAAGGTCTCCCAGCACGATTGCAGAGCGCACAAGCCCCTCGACTCCGAGTGCGATCAGTGCAAGGCTTGCTGCAAGCTGGAGCCACAGTTTTTTAATGTCTGCATCAGCCGAGTCAGCGCAGTCTTCTTCATTCATGACCGCCTGGTATTCCACCGTGTCCTGGTGCTGCAGAAAAATGTAGAGCAGGTAAAGGGCCACCGGAATAAGCGCAATTGGCCGTGTTACGCTGCCCTCCCACCTGGTGCCTTCAACGGGGTAGTAGATAAGTGCAAAGGCAAATGTCAGAAGAAGCACTGTGACGCTTATTATGTAGAACAAAGCGTCCTTGTAGACCTGTTCACGGCTGGTTTCCAGTTCGCCTCCGATGAGCCCGGAAAGCCCGGGAATGACAAGTATGTTGAATATGGCAGAACCTACTATGGTTGCCACGCCCAGTTCGAATTTGCCGTGGACAAGGGTGGCTATCACCGTGCTTGAAAGCTCCGGGAAACTCGAGCCAACGGCCATGATAACCGATCCCTGCACAACGGCTGGAAGCCGGTAGTGCGCTGCCAGCCGGCAGGCTGCCCCTTCCAGCCTGAAGCTGCCGTGCCAGACCAGGGCAGTGGAAACAAGGATTACAAGCGCGTACGCAGCCAGCAGCATACCTGTTTAATGCCCTCCTTCCGGTTTTTCTTCTTTCTCCTCCTCACCGATGAGTCCCTGGGATTTCGCTCTTTCGTACCATTGTTTCCTTGCCCATTTGCGCATGTTCGGGATCGTGTCAGTCTCGTCGATTATCTCTGTGCCCAGAAGGGTTTCCAGCATGTCCTCCATGGTTACGAGGCCTGCAACGCTCCCGTATTCATCAACCACAAGGGCTATGTGCTCCCTGCGGTCCAGCAGTTGCTCAAACAGGCGGAACAGGTTGACGGTGTCAGGCACTGCAAGAATTTCGCGCCCCAGCTCCGAGACGGGCCTGTCAGAATTTTCGGTTGCCAGAGCCAGCAGCAGTTCATCTTTTAAAATATATTTCCTGATTGTTTTTCTGTCGCCTTCATACAGGGGCACCCTGGAGACGTGAATGCTGGGATACTCGCTGTATACGTCCTTTATAAGCATGTCTTCGGGCAGGGTGAACATGACCTTGCGGGGGGTCATGATATCCGAGGCCTGAATAGAGGCAAACCGCATGAGGTTTTTTAATATACGTGATTCTTTTTCCAGAAACAGGCCTTCTTCAAAGCCTATGTCAGCAAGAGCCCGGATTTCATCCCTTGTAACGGATTTTATTTTTTTCTTCCTGGAAAAAAGGTAGGTAATAAGCTGTGAGAGCTGTACAAGCGGGTATAGCATAAAGATCATCGGCCTGAGAAGAATCACCGCCGGCCGGGCAAGAGAGCGCCAGAAAAGGGCGCCTATGGTCTTGGGAATGATTTCCGAGAGTATTAGTATCAAAAGAGTGAGGACCGCGGATGTTATGCCGACATACTGACTGCCGAAAACAGAGGCAGCCTGGGCTCCCACACCTGCGGCCCCTACAGTGTGGGCGATGGTGTTTAAGCTTAAAATTGCCGCAAGTGGCCTGTCTATGTCGGTTTTGATTTCACGCAGGTATCTGCCGGTTTTCGGGTGCGAAGCCTCGAATGCCGCGGTAAAGCTGGGTGTGATGGAAAGCAGCACGGATTCCAGGATCGAGCACAGAAAGGAAATGGCCAGTGCAAGGCTTAGATAGAAAAGAAGCAGTGTCATTTAGCTGTCGGATCAGGCTTTTTTCAGGATAAACAGGTGAACAAACCTCGGGTCCAGGTCTTTTTCAGAAACCATCCCGTATTCGTCTTCCATCTTTGAAAACAGGTTTTCTATGGCCCGGCCCGCCTGCCGGCCGAGTTCGTCTTCCGTAAACCCGCTTGCAGTGCTCAGCCAGGAGAAAAAATCCGACCTGGCCGAATCCCTGACCCTGCCTTCGGACCACAGGCTGCTGAAAAACTGCCTGAAGGTTTCAACCGGTATTGATTCCACTTTCTGCTCAAGGCCGAGCCGGTGCCTGGCCCACATTGTCAGAAGCAGGTTTTCATGGGTGAGAAAATGCAGGTCAGGCAGCCGCGAGGTGTCGGGTTCAACACATGAAAGTATCCGGTCAATGCCCATGGCCTCTTCCAGGGCCGAGGCGGTATCAGCCGCATCAGCCATTGATTCGAAATCCCTGTATAAAACCCCTGTTTCATAGTTGTCAAAGTATTTGGGCCGGGCCAGCAGAAGCCCGCCGATGTATCCCACCAGCCTTTCCCCCCAGAAGCTCAAAGACAGGCTGTTTTTTGCAAACCAGCTGCGGGCCTTCCATTTGCGCGCCTTTTCCTTTAGCTCGACAATCAGCCCCCAGCCGGTGCGGAATATGTCTTCCAGGGAATAGGCTTTTAAAAGCCCGGCGCTCTGCTCGGGCTCGGGCGTAGCCTCGGTGCCGGCAAGTCTTTGTATCCCCAGGCTTAAAAAGCCGGAGGTCTTGTGAACAGTTTGTCTGAGTTCCTCACGGCCGCGTATGGGCTGCTGGTCTGCTGCAATCACGCGGTTGCAAAGAGCGGCAAACTCGATCTGGAGCTCGTTTAAAAGCTCGTTTGTATCTATTTTCCACAGAGCGTTTGAAAAAACAGTATTGCCCGTCAGCATGGCACTTGGCTGAATCGGTACGGGTACCGTGAAATCGTCATGCGACCTGGAAAAAGGATATTTTTTGCTTCGGCTGCGAACTGCCCCCGGCCGAACGGGTGCGTAAACCCCCACGGCCTCGCCGAACGGGAGAAATCCTTTTTCCGCAAGTCTTATATTGCGCAGGCGGAACGATTCCTCCTCGCTTTCAGACGGCATCACGTTGGCGCTGCGAAGCAGGGTTGCCTGGTAGCCGGGGTGGTCCTCGTCGGCGAGTCTCTCTAACATGCCGTAGATGAACTGCTGGCGCTGGTCCCTTGTTTCCTCGTCTTCCACGGCGTTTAAAAATTCGTCCTTTATGCGGGTGTAGAACACGCCGTCATATGTGAAAAATCCGTCCGGGAAATCACTCGGATCTTCATTATCCTCCCTGACAAGTATTTCCACTGCATCGTTTATGTAGTATTCCAGCAGTTCGGATTTCTCCTGCATGATCCATCCTATGAACCTGTCTCCGTCTGCCTGGGAAAGAAGGTTCATCCAGTGGCTCAGCGCGCCGGTGTTGATGCGGTCGCGGTTCCATATCTCCACATCGATTATGTATTCCCACTGGCGGTTGGATGCCAGTGAAAGAAGCTCTATTGAGTCTTCCGGTCCTATGTCGTGGACAAGAAAGAAAAAGTCCTCTTCGGCCATGGAATGCACCAGCGCGGTTGCCTGGGGATGTTCCAGGATTTCGTCCAGTGCCTTTTCCGCAGGCTTTGCAAGGATGCGCTTTTTGTCCGCGCCAAGGCGGGCCAGTCTCTGCCGGTGCTTTGCCTGAACTTCTCTGTCTTCTTGTTTTTCCCTGTTCATCTCTGGTTCCGCTGTTTTATTTTATTTGCCCGGGCACTGGGCGCGGACCGCCTCGTCTATTCCCGCATCGCCGTAGGCTTTGTCGAAATAATCCGAGAACTCTTTTGCAAGTGCGGCAGCCCGGGTGTCAAAGGCCGCCTTGTCCGGCCAGGTATGTTCCGGGTGCAGCATTTCAGAGGGAACGCCCGGGCAGGAATCGGGTACGCTTAAATGAAAAAGCCTGTTTTCGGTGTAGTTAACCTCGTTTAGCTTGCCTTCCATGGCTGCGGTGAGCATTGCGCGGGTAAGGGTTATGTCTATTCGGGATCCTGTACCGTAGGGACCGCCGCTCCATCCTGTATTGACAAGAAACACCCTTGTTTTGTGCTCTTTCATCTTTTTGCCCAAAAGCCCTGCATAGTATTCAGGCTTGTTTGCCATAAACGGCTGGCCGAAAAACCTGGAAAACGTACTCTGGGGTTCTTTTATCCCGGTTTCGGTGCCTGCGAGCTTGCTGGTATAACCCAGAAGGAACCACAGCATTGCCTGTTCAGGATTAAGCCGGGATATGGGCGGCAGAACCCCGTTGGCGTCCGCTGTCAGAAAGATTATGGTCGACGGGTGTGCCCCTGCTGCCTTCAGCTTGACGTTGTAGAGATAGCGCAGGGGATAGGAGGCCCGGCTGTTCTGGGTAAGGCGGTCGTCGCTTAGATTAACGGTGCCGTCCGGGTATGTCATGCAGTTTTCAATTATTACTCCGTTTTCTTCGGTTTCGCGGTGCTTGAAGACTGCTCTGTATATTTCCGGTTCCTTTTCCGGGTTAAGGTCAATTAACTTGGCGTAGCAGCCGTGCTCAAAATTTGCGATTCCGGTATCATTCCAGCCGTGTTCGTCGTCTCCTATAAGCGCCCTGTCCCTGTCTGCTGAAAGCGTGGTCTTTCCGGTGCCTGAAAGCCCCAGAAAAAGACTGACCCTGCCGTTTTTGTCCTCGTTTGCGGAGCAGTGCAGCGGCAGGATTCCTTCATGAGGCAGGTAATAGTTCATCACGGTGAAAATGAGCTTTTTTGCGCTGCCGCAGTAGGCGGATCCGTAGACCAGGCCCAGGCGTTGCGCAAAGTCCATGGCGATTATCATGTCCGAGGTGGAACCGTCCTCACGTTTTCTAAGCCTTCCTTCATACCGGGAGGCATCGACTTTGTCATACGGCACGACCAGAAGGGTAAAGGGCCTGTCGGCAAAAGTGCTTTTTTCTATGTCCGCGGGCATGGGCCGGAACATGTTCATGGTAAAAAGGCTGGTCAGGGCGTGGTCGGTGACAGTCTTTACAGGCAGAGCGTAACCGGGGTCTGCTCCTATTGCCCTGTCCGTGACAAAAACGCGCGGTTTTTTCCACAGCGCTGTCAGGGCGTCGACCCACAGGCTGTGAAATGTTTCCGGATCAAGGGAAAGATTGTTGGGAGAGGTCCAGTCGATGTGTTCTTCTATTTCCGGGCGTTTTACAATCACTGTGTCCTTTGGTGAGCGGCCGGTGGACTCCGGCGGGGTCCATGTGGAAAGCGCGCCGCAGGGAAGCACAAGCGCCTCACAGTGGTCAATGGCGGATTTCGTGATCTGGCCGCGCTTTAAGTTGCTCAGCACTTCCGGGTGAGTTGTGAGCATCTGGTTGAGTGTTTCAATTGCCATATCAAGTCCTGTTTGTATGGTTGCAGGAAAATTTTTCCGGAACCGGCATCTGCAGATCCAGCCATTTGAGCACACTGCCGAATTCCTTTCTTATCTGTCCAAGAGCCTGCCCCCTGTGGCTTACCCTGTTTTTTTCCTCAGGCTCCAGCCTGGCGAATGTTTTTTCCAGTGGCGGGTAATAAAATACCGGGTCGTATCCGAACCCGTTTTCGCCTTCGGGCGCTTGTGCAATCAAGCCTTCGCACCTGCCCTCGTAAGTAAGGGCCGCGCCCGTGGGCACTGCTACTGATATGACGCAGACGAATTCCGCGCTTCTGTCTTCAGCGCCTTTCATCATTTCTATCAGCTTTGCGCATTTTTCTTCGTCTGATGCTTCTTTTCCGCCAAAGCGGGCTGAATGTACCCCGGGCTGGCCTCCCAGTGCTTTTACGCAAAGCCCCGAGTCGTCTGCCAGTGCAGGCAGCCCGAGTACCCTGGCTGCAAACGAGGACTTTTTGTAGGCGTTTTCATCAAAAGTTTCGCCGTCTTCTTCGATCTCCGGTATGGGGCCGAAGTCGTTTAAATCCTTTATTTCGACCGGGTATTCAGACAGCATCTGCCTGATTTCCGAGGTCTTGCCCTTGTTGCGGGTGGCAATTACAAGTGTTTTTCGTTCATCCATGCCTGCACCGGGTGTTTATTGTGTATGATTAATAATGTATTTTCCGGACTTTGTGTTATATCCGGCTACAGCCCTTATCTATATCGAATCCCCCGCGGATTGTAAACCCCTTTGAAGGGCTGTCTTTGGTTCCCCTGCGCCCCGGCCGGCAAGAAAATCGGGTAAGACCGCATTTTCAGTACCGGCGCTTATAAGTCCGGCAAGCAGCATCCCCTGAACTCGAAAAATGCTTTACACCGTTTAAATCCATGTTATATGAATCATTAAATTTAAACCTGAATAACGAAAAATCAACTTCTTCTGTATAAAGGAAACGCTGTTATGCACAAGCTGCTAGAGGCAAAGGCAGGAGAAAAGCTGCTGCTTCTGGGCAACGAGGCCATTGCCCGGGGCGCGCTTGAGGCGGGCACCGCTTTTGCCGCCACATATCCCGGAACCCCGTCGTCCGAGATTTCCGCAAATCTCTACCAGATTTCATCGGAGAGCGAGCTGTATTTCGAATACAGCACCAATGAAAAAGTCGCAATGGAAGTTGCCGCGGCTGCCGCCAATTCCGGGGTTCGAAGCATGTGCATCATGAAGCACGTGGGCATGAACGTTGCCGCGGACGCCATGATGACCCTGGCATACGTGGGGGTAAAGGCAGGGATGGTTATAGTATGTGCCGATGATCCTTACATGTTTTCCTCGCAGAACGAGCAGGACAACCGGTATTACGGAAAGCTCTCCGGTCTGCCTGTTCTCGAGCCGTCAAGCGTTGACGAGGCAAGGCGGATAATCCCGTATGCCTTTGAGGTCTCCGAGAACCTGGGCGAGCCGGTGATTGTCCGCACAACCACGCGGATAAACCATTCAACCGGCCCCGTGGTCCCGGGGGAAATTGCGCCTGTCAAGGCAAAGGGCGAATTTGTAAAAGACCCCTTTCACCTGGTAACGGTTCCTGCAGTGTCGCGCAATCTTCATGTAAGGCTGCTTGAGCGTATCGCACAGGCTGAATCCATGGCGTGTGATTCGGAATACAATTTTTTAGAGGGAAGCGGTCCCTGGGGCATAGTGGCAAACGGGGTCAGTTACAACTACGCCGCTGATGCGGTGGCGGATCTTGGTATCGCAGACAATGTCAGACTTTTGCGGATAGGTTTCTCGCATCCCATGCCCGGCAGCAGAATAAAGGAGTTTTTAAAGGGCTGCGAAAAAGTCCTGGTGGTGGAAGAAGGCGAGCCGTACATGGAAGAGGCAATAAAGGCCATGGCACAGGAGGCGGGGCAAACCCTGCAGATCAGCGGAAAGGCTGAAGGGCTTTTTTCCCGGCTGTTTGAATACGATCCGGCCATGGTCAGGGAAAAGATGGCTGCTTATTTCGGCGTGCCCGGGCAGGCCGCTGAGCAGACAGATCTGTCTGAAGTGCCCGAAATCCCGCAGAGGCCGCCGAACCTTTGTGCGGGTTGCTCGCACCGGGCTACTTTTTACGCTGTAAACAGGGCCACAGGCGGAATGGAAACCATAAAGCCCACGGATATAGGCTGTTACACCCTGGGATTCATGCCCCCGCTTTCATCAGGGGATTTTCTGATATGCATGGGTTCTTCCACAGGCACCGGCGGAGGGTTTTCACAGGTCACCGGCAGCAAGGTGATATCCTACATAGGGGATTCAACGTTTTTCCACTCGGGTATTCCGGGTCTGATAAACTCGGTGTTCAACAATCACGACATCACCCTTGTTATCCTGGACAACGAGACCACGGCGATGACCGGCCACCAGCCCCATCCCGGCGTGGACATGTCAAAATTCGGCAAGGAGGGACACGGCAGGATATCCATAGAATCAGTGGTAAAAGGGCTGGGCGTGCCGCATGTAACCGTAATCCGTCCTTACAACATTAAAAAGAGCATTGCAGCGATCCAGGAAGCCGTGGAATTCGAAGGGGTGTCAGTCGTAATTGCAAGGCAGGAATGCGTTTTGCTTTCCAGGAGTCTGAAGAAAAAAACAGGGCGGCCTTTTACCGTAAACCCTGAAAAATGCGCCGATCATAAAAACTGCATAAACGAGCTGGCATGCCCGGCCTTTTATATCGAAAACGGACGCGTAAGGATTGACCCGGCCTCATGCACGGGATGTTCCGTGTGCGCACAGGTCTGCCCGGAAAACGCCATTGTGCCGCTCAAGGAGGAGAAGTAATGGATGTAACCCGCCTGATAATCGTGGCCGTGGGCGGCCAGGGAAACCTGCTGGCATCCAGGGTGCTGGCTGAAGCGGCCAGGCAATCGGATGTCCCGGTGCGAATGAGCGAAATTCACGGCATGGCTCAGCGCGGAGGGGTTGTCGAGTCAGCGCTGGTGTTCGGCAACGCGCAGAGCACAATTATTTCTGACGGCGAGGCGGACATCCTGCTCGGCTTCGAGCCGGCAGAAGCCATGCGTGCGCTGAAAAAATGCAACAGAAATACCACGGTTATAACAAGCACATCACCTCTGCCGCCCTTTACCGCAGCCATCGGCAGGGGGACTTATCCGGAGCTGGATACCATAAAATCGATGATTGCCTCCAGATGCGCAAGGCTTATAACGCTTGACGCGGCAGCCCTTGCCCGTGAGGCCGGAAACGTGCTTGCAGTGAACATGGTGCTCCTCGGGGCTCTGACTGCCGCTGATCTTCTTCCTGTGAGCCCGCAGAGCATCGAGACGGCAATACGCCAAGTCACCCGGCCCGCTTTTGTGGATACCAATCTCAAAGCATTCGAACTGGGACGTCAGGCAGCGGCTTAATAAGTGCTCTGATTCGTAAGTTCGATGACGTATTGTCTTGGTCCTGTCAAACCAATGAAGTAGGCTTTGACTTAATAAATCCTAAATTCGAATATCGAAATTCGCGCGCGAGCATCCCGTAAGGGATAAACAAATTCAAAATTCCAATAAGGACATAATGTCCGAAACATAGAGAAAACTCCTCTGCTGGCTCAATTCAATTAGGGTGGAATTTTGCTGGTTTTGTTTTATATTTTGGTCATTCGTGCTTGTTTCGTGCTTCGTGTTTCGAATTTCGGATTTTTCAGCGTCGCTTCAGATCCCAATAGTGAACCTGCTGTCGGGATTGCAATGTCATGGTATTTATGACTGCGTGTACTAAGGCATGCTGTCCGCCGGGGATTTCAAATCCTGGTTCTGTTTATGCACCCGGCAGGTCGGCGGTGCAG
>JBKHES010000001.1:0-89752 GCA_046540695.1 Desulfobacterales bacterium | reverse complement strand
CCGATACCGATATGAAAAAAGAGGGTCGGGATTTATCCGCCTGATCGGGTTCAAAACCGAAATACTGTTCATGCCACTTGAAAATCCGGACAATTCGTTTATCTTATAATAAGGGCGCAGCGAAAAAACACAGGTATACGGCCCGGATTTTTGATCTCCGGCCGGCTTATAAACGCGTATAAGGAAGAATAAAAAATGGCCAGGGAAGTAGGCGTGGTCACAAAAATAAAAGGCGGTAACGCGATGGTAAAAACCCAGCGTGCTGCCGCATGTGAAGGCTGCTCGGAAAAAAGCACCTGCCACAGCATGGGAGGCGGCAAGGAAATGGAAATAGAGGCCCTGAATCCAGTTCATGCAAGGGTCGGAGACAGGGTTACACTGGAATTTGCCAGCGGCAAAATGCTGCAGCTTTCCTTGCTGCTCTACATATTCCCCATAATCGCTTTGCTCGCAGGAGCGATTATAGGTAACGAAACAGCAGCGGGCTTCGGCTTTGACGCCTCTGTGTTTTCAGCAGTAACGGGATTTGGCGGGTTCTTTCTCGCACTGGCCGCAATAATGTCGCTTGAAAAAAAAGCCAGGCGTTCTGACAGGTTCAAACCGACCATCACCGGCGCCAGACATGTCCCCCGGCAGGACACCGGCAGCGGGGTTGAAAAATGCGGGGTATGCCACTGATGTGCACATCTACCGGCACGGGCCGAGTAGCTTTTCAATGATAACGCGGGTAATCAGGTAGGTGGGCTTTATGCCTTCTTCTCCCATGCTTCCCGAGGCGAGGGTTTGTCCGCTTTTAAGCGGATTGTCAGATGCGTAATAGGCATACATTACTTTTAACTCCTCTGAGACATGACCCCGGATAACTGCTGCGTTTATAGCCCTCTGATAATGTCCGCCCTCCATCTCGAGACCCACAGCCCGCCAGGTTGAAGCCTGGAATTTTTCCAGGACATGCCTGTTTTGAAGGGAAGTACCAAGCACAGTTATGAGCGGCCCGGTATAGATATCCGCCTCTGCATTGAAATCATCTTTGCGCAGGTCATTTTTTATTATGTAATTGTGCGGCGTCCCCTCAAGCACGTGAGCAGTGGCAAGCATTATATCTCCCTTTTTGCCGGGAAGTATGCCCGCCTTGCCTATAACGGAAATGGACTCTGCATTTAAGTTGTGCTGGCGGCCGTTTTCCTCCCATGGATAAAGAAGTTCATCCATGACCTCAAAGGCCTGTTCGCCAAATGCGTAATCCATGACCAGGATCACGGGCTTTTCCTTTTCAATCCGCTCTTTGTCAAGACACAGCCCGGGATGGGCTTCAATATTTAACAATGCGAGGGTATCTATTATCTGGCAGTCTATCTGAGAGCCGCTTTTATCTGTCAGCCTGCAGCATCCGTTCTCGCAGGCAAACGCGTCAACCCTGTCGCCCAGACCGCGGAGCAACCCCGCAAAATCGTAAATATCCCGGCATTCGGCTGATTCCTGCTTCCCCCCCTCGGCTGCGTAACCATAGAGCAGGTTTACCACGCTGTGCATGTTTGCGCTGATTACATGCAGGGGACGCTTTTCCAGGCCCAGTTCACAAAGGCTTGACTTAACCGCTGCCGCCCACTTTCTGGCATGGGTGCGGTTTAATATAAGTGCACTGAGCGAAGGAGTGAAATGCACCGCCACTGACTGATCTTTTTCCTGAAGCTCGCTGTCGGCGCTCTTTCCCATGTTATGGATGATGTTGAAAAGGCCGCTGTTGGCATTCGACTCCCTCCGGCCCTCTTCCAGGTACATGTAGGCGGCCTTTGTTTCGTCAAATGTCCTGCCCAGAATCAGGCTGAGATTCCAGAGGGCTTGGTCGAGATCCCTGCCGCACATCTCGTCAGTGCAGGAAAGATCCCTTTCCAGAACGCGCCACTCCGTGGTGATGCGGCCGTAATCGTCGCGCATCCTGTTCTGCACCTTCCTGGCCTCCACGTAAAGAAATGTCAGGTGAGTCAGAATATCGTATATCTCGCTGTGCCCCCTGGTTACAACGAAACTCATCTCCAGGTCACTTATGCGGTATGACAGCCTCCTGCGCTTGGGGGGCTGGATTTTTTCAAAGCTTGCGCCCGCATAGTCCTCGCGTCCCGTCATAACGATCCTGTTGCAGGCCTCCGTGCCACGGGGCAGCCTGTCTATCACATATTCAAGGCCTTTGAGCTCAATGCTTCTCGGATCGTTCATTGATCCGTAAATCTCCGGGCTGAGAGTCCTTAACGCGCTTTCCAGGGTGTTGCCGGTGCGTCCTCCCATCCGGTAATATCCCCTCAAAAGCGCTGCGTCCGCAATTGTCTTAAAGGTGCGTATGGCCAGACGCGACCTGTCTGCAAGCGAAAATTCCGCATATGTGTCATCAGACTGGGGTATCATTTTTTCTCCATAAAACTGGTGAATAATTCCTGAATTACAATGGGTAAGTGTAGCGCTTTTTTTCGAAGTTGTACACCACAAGCCGCCTACCTGTATTATCGACTTCATACCCCGGCAAAAGCGGCACCTTGCCGCCTCCGCCGGGCAGGTCGATCATGTAATGCGGTATTCCCGTACCGGAAATCCTTCCCCGCATTGACTCCAGAATTTCCAGGCCTTTTTCCGGAGGCACGCGGAAATGCGCAGTCCCCTTTACAGGGTCAGGGTGGTGCAGATAATAGGGGCGGACTCTTGCAAAAAGAAGCCTGCGCATCAATACTCCCATTGTCTCGGCATCATCGTTGACCCCGGCTAGCAGCACGGTCTGCGATCCAAGGGGGATGCCTGCATCAGCAAGCATGCAGCAGGCTGAAACCGCCTGCGCGGTTAGCTCCGCCGGGTGATTGAACTGAATATTCACGTAAACCGGATGAAAACGGGCAAGTCCCCGGGCAAGCTCCCGGGTTATCCGCTGGGGCAGCATTGCAGGGGTTCTGGTATGTATCCTTACCAGCTCCACATGATCTGTGGAACGGATGGCTGACAGGAGTTCAAAAAGCCTGTTGTCGTCAAGCAGCAGGGGGTCTCCGCCTGAAAGGATGACCTCCTTTATACCGGGATCAGCAGCAATATAGTCAAGGCCGGCAGAAATTTTGATCCGTCGTTTTCCGCCCACCCGCCTTTTACGCATGCAGTGCCTGCAATAGGCTGCACATCTGTCTGACACCAGAAAGACCACACGGTCCGGATACCTGTGTATAATGCCGGCAACCGGTTCCTGATCCTCCTCGCACAGAGGATCGCCGTCTGCCAATCCCGACTCGTCGAGCTCCGCCGTGTCGGGTACAAGCTGACGCCGCACGGGATCGCCGGCAGTCCGGATCAGATCAAGAGCATAAGGGTTGATGCGGAAGGGATAAGTCGAAACAACATCGCGGATTCCGTTTTCTGAAATCCCCAGCGCGGCCGCCAGGTCCGACGGACTTGTAAGGCTCTTTGACAGGAGGGTTTTCCATTCAGGGGTTTTTTCGTACTCTGCAGCCAATTACGAAAGCCCCACCCCGTGTATCTTTGCACTGCAATCAGGACAACTGTTGTTTTCCACGCGGTTTTCTATTACGGAAAATCCTTTTCTTGCGATAACGCAGGCCCCGCATTGATGACAATAAGTACTTTCCGTGGCCTCTCCCGGAATATTGCCGGTGTAGACATATTTCAGACCCTCGGCCATGCCTATATCGCGGGCCCTCTTCAGCGTTTCCACCGGCGTTGATGGCCGGTCTGTGAGCCTGTAGGTGGGATGAAAACGGCTGACATGCCAGGGCGTGTCAGCCCCGAGCTCTGATACCAGGTATCCTGCAAGACCCTGAAGCTCCTTTTCATCATCGTTTAAACCGGGTATCAAAAGGGTGGTCACCTCCATGAAAATCCCGAGTTCCTTCATCTTCACCATTGCCGCCAGAACATGTTTTAACTTTGCGCTGCAATAGTTCTGGTAAAATTCCTCGGTAAACGCCTTTAGATCCACGTTTGCGGCGTCCAGGTAGGGATGTATCTGCTGCAGCGCCTCTTCGGTCATGTAGCCGTTGGTGACAAATACGTTTTTTATGCCTTTTTCATGGGCTATGCGTGCGGAATCAAACGCCAGCTCGAAAAAGACAGTCGGTTCTGTGTAGGTGTAGGCAATGGAGGTGCAGCCCGTGATTTCGGCCTCCTGCGCAACCTGTTCCGGTGTAAAGGCCTTGCCGATTATTCTTCCCTGATTGTCGGTTGCCATGTGCGCAATATCAGCATTCTGGCAGAACTTGCACCTGAAATTGCAGCCCACTGTTCCAATGGAATATGCAAGGCTCTTGGGGAAAAAATGAAAAAGGGGTTTTTTCTCTATGGGATCTACATGCCTGGCTATTATCCGGTCGTATACCAGAGAGTAAAGAGTCCCTTCCCGGTTTTCCCTTACATTGCATATGCCCCGCCTGCCTTCTTTGATCCGGCAATGGTGGCTGCAAAGCCTGCACTTTACTGCCTTTTCCTGCTGTCGCTCATATAGCCGGGCTTCCATGTGTGCATCCTCCTGCAAATTTGCTTTTAATTAATTCTGGTATCGCAAGCCCGGATTGTCAATTCCGTATTTTTTCATTTTTATAGTCACCGGCACAACTGGCCACCCTTTCCCCTGAAGCGGCATTCCTGGGGACTTCGGATTTTAAGCCCAGGGGAAGCGCCCTGAATCTGGGAACCGGCTCGGCCACTATGCCTGCAAACCCTCCGAAGGGGCTTGACCGGAATACCCCGCCTGATTCCATTCTGTAAATCAGGGGTGCCGGCAGCCATGGAACCTGAAAAACTGTCTGCCAGTCAAGAGGCACCCTGCCCAGCAGATAAAAAAGCATCCTCCTGACATCGCCGATGCTGAAAAATCTGGCATGTCTGTACACGGATCTTTTAATCAGCCTGTCAATCCTGCGATGAGCAGCATACAGGGAAAACCTGTTGAATATCCCGACAAAAATCCTGTCCCTGGTAACGCGGCAGGCCTCCTCCAGCGCCTTAAATGGATTCTCGCAGAACTCCAGGGTAAGAAAAACCACCGTGTAATCGAAAAAATTGTCGTCAAAGGGAAGCTCTTCCGCGTATCCCATGTGCAGATCCACGCGGTGGCCCAGGTTACTGCGGGCGGCTTCGAGCATGTGGGCAGACGGGTCAATGCCCGTAAGGTCGATTCCCTTGTTTAGAAAGGGCTCCAGGCTGGCTCCTGTTCCGCACCCTATGTCCAGAAGGCTCTGGGCGAATGCCGGACGGAGCATCTCCATCATCAGAGTTCTCTGCAGATCCAGTATGATACGGTTTTTTTTGTCTGAAAGCCAGCGTTCATAGCCAACAGCATCATTGTAGTCGAATACGTAGCCCATGACGTTTTTTTATGGAAAAACAAACAGGTTTGCAAGCACAATTCCGGAAGAAACAACAACAGGAGCATGAATAGCTGAGTTTTCCGCTTAAACGGGGAAATCTGAGGAGGATTCCGGAGGAGGAGCAAGGTTCATGTTCAGGCCGATAACATCCCGGATGGCTGTATCGATTTTGAAAATACGGGAATTGACAATGCTACAACAGGGTATATAGCAGTATGCCTATTCCTTCCTTGCTGGTTCGGGCAATTTCACCGCTGCGTTTAACATGTCTTTTTTCGCTGCTGTTGGGGTGCTCAAAAGAGATTGTGACCTTTTCGCCAGGCTCCAGCCTGCGAAGATCCGACCTGAGTGTTTCCACGAACAGCCCGTTATCACTGACATTTTTTACAGCCCCGGCAAACAGTTTCCCCCCTGCAGAAAACTGAACCGCTTCCCTGTGGGGCCGCCTTGAAAATCTTCTTCTGGCCTCCCCCCTGCGGGAAGTTAACTCCGAAAGGAGCTCGCGCTGCTGATCAGGAGACATCCCGACAACAGTATCGATAAGCTCGGCAGTAAGGGGTGAAACCGCCACATTACGCCTTATTTTACTTGCTTCTGCCATTTTTCCCTCCTTGCTGTCAGCAAAAGGTTTATATATATAACTATAGTTTTTTTTTGTAAATATGCAAACAAAAACTATTCTTTATTTCCTTATTAAAACAAAAATCTTGCATACCAAAGCCATCCGTGTTCATTTTGTAGGGATTCGAAGGGTATCCGGCAGGCTTTGCCGGATATTTTTCCGCTTTACAGATATAAGGGAGGTCGTGCAAATGCAGCAACTGCAAGATTCTGTTTATCCGGAAACTTATAATATCACCATAGAACCCGATTTGAACCGGCTTGACTTTTCAGGCGAGCTTGTTTTGAGCTTAAAGACAGGCAGCCAGGTAACAGGGGTTACGCTAAACATTGCCGAACTGGCGATTATGCGATGCGAATGCAGGCTTGCCGGCAACTGGACAAGCTGCGGGTTTTCAGTAAACCCTGATTTTGAGACCCTTGATATACATCTGCCGGAACCGGCCGAAGCCGGACTGGAAATACGGATCTGTTATTACGGCAGGATAAATGAAAAAATGGCCGGGTTTTACAAAAGCACCGTCAAAACCAGCCGGGGAATCGAAACCATTGCAGTGACCCAGTTCCAGGAAAGCGACGCAAGACGCGCCTTTCCCTGCATTGATCAACCCGGGGCAAAAGCCCGCTTCGAGCTGAGTCTTGTCACTGACAGGGAAATGACTCCAGTGAGCAACATGCCCGTGGAGTCAGAGACAAGCCTGCAGGAAGGAAAAAGGAAGGTCAAGTTTCAGCAGACTCCACTTATGTCCACCTACCTTTTGTTTTTCGGAGTCGGCAGGTTCGGACTCGCAACAGACGAGCTTGACCGGCGTATCAGGGCCGTCGTGGCGGAAGGCATGGAAAACGGGATTCACTACAGCCTGGCATTTGCCAGAAAGGCCCTTCATTACTGCGAAAATTATTTTTCCTTCCCCTACCCTCTTCCCAAGATGGACCTGATAGCAGTTCCTGACTTTGCATTCGGTGCAATGGAGAACTGGGGGGCGATCACTTTCCGCGAAAACCTGCTGCGCTATGATCCGCAATACACATCTGTGGACGGAGAAGAAAGGATCTGCGAGGTCATAGCCCATGAAATAGTCCACCAGTGGTTCGGCAACCTGGTAACGCCGCAGGACTGGAAATACCTGTGGCTCAATGAAAGTTTTGCAACCTTTTTCGGCTACACGATTGTGGATTTTTTTAATGGAGACTGGCAGGTATGGCACGAGTTTCTCGAATCCCAGACAGCCCCGGCCATGAGCCGTGACGGGCTTACAGATACCACCTCCATTGAAATTCCCGGAGGCAGTCACGTGGTTATAAACAGCTCCACTGCGCCGGTAATATACAGCAAGGGAGGAAGCATCCTCCGTCAAATAAAGGATTACCTTGGCGATGAAAAATTCAGGGCCTCGCTTTGCAGATTCCTTGATACCCATTCATACGGACGCGCTGCAAGCAATGACCTGTGGGCGGCAATGGAGGCTGAATCCGGCATGCCAGTACAGAAAATAATGAACCAATGGATCACCCTTGCAGGCCATCCATTGGTATACGCAGAAAGAAAGCAAAACACCCTTTTGCTTTCCCAGCAGAGGTTTACCTACCTGCCTGCTGCGTCCGGTGAAGGCAATGTCTGGCCTATTCCTGCAAGCATCCGCATGTATCGCTCAAACGGGGAAAGCTTCGAGAAAACACTGCTGTTTGACTCTGCTGAAACCGAGGTCGAGCTTGATGATGATGTGGAGGCTTACAAGATTAATGACAGGCAGTCTGGGTTCTTCAGGGTATGGTACGCAGACGCTGAAAACCTCAAACGCCTGAAGAAAATGACAAAGGACCGCGCCCTGCCGGAAACAGACCGGTGGGGGCTGGAAGGAGACCTTTACGCCCTGGCAGTGTCAGGCCGCATCCACATTTCGACATACCTGGACCATCTGAGCTGGTGCGAGACCGAATCAGAACCTTTGCCCATATCAGGCAAGATGAGCAATCTGCACCACCTTATGCTGGCAACCCGGGGAAAAGCCCGTAAAACAGTGTCAGCCTGTGCAGCCTCGCATCTGACCGCAGCCTTAAACCGGGTGGGCCATGACCCTGAACCGGGGGAACCACACGGGGTTTCAAGGCTTAGAAATCTTTTGCTCTGGCAGGCCTCGATTTTCGACATATCCGGCACAACCGAGGCCGCGCTTTCCCGTTTTGAAGAACTTGCAGCAGGCAGGGACGTTCATCCCGACATTATGCGGGGGGCGATGCAGGCCGGAGCCTGGGCCGGGGATGAAAAAACCTTTGAGTGGTTCACCCGAAGGATGGAGACCTCGGCGTCAGAGCACGACAGGATAAACTGCCTGAGGGCAATGGGCTGTTTCTCCGAGCCGGCAGTGATTGAAAAAGCACTTTCCTATATCCTTCAAAAAGTGCCTGAGCGCAACAAGTTTATACCCGTGGCCCAGATGGCATCCAACCCGGCTGCGGTTCCGTTTTTATGGGACTGGTACAAAGAAAGCGAGTCAGCCCTCGAATCGCTCCACCCTATTATCCATGAACGCATCATCGCAGCTGTGCTTCCCTTGCCCGGCCTGGAAAAACCGGATGAGGCAGCCGCCCATTTTGAAAAATACCTTGAAAAAAGCCCTCCGGCCGCAGACACGGTACGGATGTCTCTTGAAAAACTTGAGATCAATCACAGGCTTCGCACGCGCGCGGATTCATATTGAAATCGCACATACTGCAAAGGAAAAACAGGCCATGAAATTTTTCAAATACCACGGGCTCGGAAACGATTATATTGTTATCAGCCCCGAGGAATTCGGCCCCGACATTGACCCCGGCCGGGTCAGGCGGATATGCCACAGAAACTGCGGCATAGGGTCGGACGGAATATTGTTCGGCCCGCTGCCCGGATCCCGGCAGGCCACGGGTCTTAGAATTTTCAACCCTGACGGAAGCGAGGCGGAAAAAAGCGGAAACGGTCTGCGTATATTCGCCCGTTACCTTTATGACCGCAGTATGGTATCGGAAAAACCCTTTGTAATTGAGACAAAGGGAGGCAGTGTAACTGCAAGGGTTATGGATGCAGGGGCCCTTGTCTCGGTTGAAATGGGAAGGGTGAGCTTTGACAGCGAACTTATACCGGTTGCGGGCGCAAAACGGGAAGTTATAAATGAGACCATGAGTATAGCAGGCAAAGAAATAACATTTTGCGCCGCCACCATAGGAAACCCTCACTGCGTGATCATAAACCCGGAGATTTCAGCAGAAAACACGCGCAGGCTGGGCCCGGAAATAGAAACCCATCGGCTTTTTCCCAACCGCACAAACGTGCAGTTTGTAAAAATACTTGATCATGAAAATATAGCCGTGGAAATCTGGGAACGCGGGGCGGGCTATACCCTGGCTTCCGGCTCAAGCGCCTCTGCCTGCGCTGCCGTGGCACACAGGCTCGGATTATGCGGATCTGACATAACCGTTTACATGCCGGGAGGGAAACTGGATATACGGATCGGAGACGATTACTCCGTGTTCATGACAGGCCCTGTCACCCGCATTGCCGAAGGTTTCCTGCACCCCGAGCTCTTTGATCAGCCGGAGACAGGCTGCATGGCCCGTGAGAATCAGAACTGAAAACAGGAATGCCTTCATGAGCAAGGAATTTTTTACAGTCACCTCCCTTGACCGTGTGTTTGAACTTATACGCGGATTTAACAGGGTTAAAAAAGAAACCGTTGACCTCAGGAAATCCCTCGGACGCATCATTGCAGAGGACCTGGTCTCCGGAACCGATCTGCCCGGCTTTGCCAGGGCTACAATGGACGGCTATGCAGTACGCGCGGCCTCCACATTCGGGGCATCAGAGTCATCCCCTGCCTACCTTAGCATTGCAGGCAAAGTCAACATGGGCGATGCTCCCGACCTGAAAATAGGGCCGGGCCAGTGCGTTCGCATCCCCACCGGGGGAATGCTGCCTGAAGGGGCTGATGCCGTGGTAATGATGGAAAACGCAGAAGAACTCGACGAAACAGCCCTTGAGGTCTACAAAAGCGTTGCACCGGGAATTAACGTGGTTGCGGCAGATGAGGATTTTTCCCGCGGCAGCAGTGTTCTGTCAGCAGGCACTGTGATCCGCCCCCAGGAAATGGGTCTTCTTGCAGCCCTGGGCAGAACCGGGATAACAGTATTTAAAAAACCGGTGATAGGAATAATTTCAACCGGGGATGAACTAATTGAAATAGGTCAGAATCCGGCGCCGGGACAGATTCGCGACGTAAACACATGGTCGCTTTCCGGCTGGATTGAGCGCGCAGGCGGCCGCCCCCGCGTATACGGAATTATTGAAGACGACTACAACCGGCTTTTCAAGACCTGCAGCCTGGCACTTGAGGAATCAGACATGGTTCTTATATCAGGGGGAAGTTCCGTCGGCACCCGGGATCTGACCCTGGAAGTACTTGAATCTCTTCCTGATTCCAGGGTTCTGGTCCACGGCATTCCCGTGAAACCGGGAAAACCCACAATACTGGCTAAAACCGGTAGTAAGGCAATCTGGGGCCTGCCCGGGCAAATAGCTTCAGCCATGGTTGTCTTTGACAGGGTTGTTGCGCCCTTTATTGGACATATCGCCGGAAACGCGTTATTATCTGAGAAAAACTACAGAATTCCTGCAGTTCTTACCAGAAATATAGCCTCCGCCCAGGGCCGGACGGATTATGTGCGCGCCAGGATCGTCAAGCAGGAGGGACGGTATTTCGCAGAGCCCGTTCCTGGACCGTCAGGACTGATAAGGACCATGGTGGAGGCGGACGGGCTGATAGAAATCGACATGAACACCGAGGGCCTGGAAAAAGGAGAACCGGTCGAGGTGATTGTGCTGCGGTAAAAATCAGGGGATTTAACCCATAAATCCGCAACAGGCCCTGACTTGAGATTTCGGTACAAGAAAATCTTTTTTTCAGGATAGATAAACAGGCTTGCCAGATGAACAAATCCCGCAACGTATACCTTAAAATGAAGACCCTGCAGGAGGCAAGGCAGCTTGTTTTCCGGCACCTGGCAGCAGGGCCCAAAACCCGCGGGCAGACAGTTGATGTTTCAGATGCCGTGGGGCGGGCGCTTTCCCGGCCGGTTTACGCCCGGCTTTCTTCTCCGGGCTTTCATTCCGCCGCCATGGACGGGGTTGCAGTAAAGGCTGAAAACACCTTCGGCGCAAGCGAGACAAACCCGAAGACCCTTAAGACGGGCGGGGATGCAGTTTTCGTAAATACAGGCCACGTGCTGCCGCAGCACGCGGATGCGGTTATAATTATCGAAGACGTTGAAATCCTGGATGAAAACACGATACGCATCGAGGGGCCCGCGTTTCCCTGGCAGAATGTCCGCCGAATGGGAGAAGACATTGTGGCCACTGAACTTCTTTTCCCGAGACATCACGTAATCACACCCTACTGCATCGGCGCGCTTATAGCAGGGGGTATCAGGGAAGTTAAAGTTATAGAAAAACCCGGTTTGGTTTTTATCCCCACCGGTCCCGAACTCATTGATTATAAGGAGGCCACAGGCAGGCTCGCTGCGGGGCGGGTAATTGAATCCAACACCCACGTGCTCGGCAAAATGGCTGAAAAATGCGGGGCGGTATACACAAGGTACAATATTGTGCCTGATGATCCTGAGCTCATAGGAGAGGCTGCAAAACAGGCCGCATACTCGGAAGAATCTGACATGATACTTATTACAGGAGGATCTTCCGCGGGAAGCGAGGATTTTGCAAGAGAGGTCATAGCTTCTCTGGGAGAAGTCCTTGTCCACGGCGTGGCCATGATGCCGGGCAAGCCCACGGTAATAGGCGTAATAAACGGAAAACCCGCTTTCGGAATTCCCGGTTATCCTGTATCTGCAATCATGGCATTTGAACAGTTTGCCGTTCCGTTGATTGCATCCATGCTGGGCCAGCCTGAACCCGAATATGAAACCATTGAGGCTGAACCAGCCAGAAAAATATCCGGCAGAATCGGCATGGACCAGTTCATAAGGGTCAAACTCGGCAGTGTGGGCACACGCACCGTTGCCAGCACTCTGCCCAGGGGGGCCGGAACCATAACAAGCATCACCGAGGCAGACGGCATCATACGTATCCCGGCTGACAGGGAAGGCATAAGGGAAGGCGAAAAAACCGCTGCACGCCTGCTCAAGTCGCGCGGCTCGGTTGAAAAAACCATCGTCGCAGTGGGCAGCCACGACAACACATTAGACGTTATAGCCGACCTGCTGCGGGCAGAGAGCACCAGCTTCACCCTGTCTTCAAGCCACGTGGGCTCCATGGGGGGATTGATGGCGGTTAAAAACGGCCTCTGCCATTTTGCGGGATCCCACCTGCTGGATGAAAACGACGGCACGTACAATATCTCCTACATCCGCAGGTACCTGCCGGATATCCCCGTGCGTCTTGTGAGGCTGGCAGAAAGAGAGCAGGGTATTATAACCGCCCCCGGCAACCCGAAAAACATCTCGGGCATAAGCGACCTTGCAGAAAAAGACATTACCTTTATCAACCGCCAGGCAGGTTCAGGCACCAGGGTACTTTTTGACTACCATCTTAAAACAGCCGGCCTTGATCCTGATTCAATACGTGGATATGAAAAAGAAGAATACACCCACATGGCAGTGGCAGCCGCCGTGCTGGGCCGAAGCGCTGATGCGGGCCTGGGCATAAATGCAGCGGCAAAGGCTCTGGGCCTTGACTTTGTCCCGGTGGCAACCGAATCCTACGACCTTGTAATCCCGGAGGCTTTTTTTTACACCGGGAGAATTGCGCTGATGCTGGAAGTGATAAGGTCTGAATCCTTCACGGAAAGGGTTAATGCCATGGGCGGATATCATACCGGCAATACTGGTAAAACTGTCTGGAAAAGCAGCTGATGCCGTACAGGGTAATAGACCATACCGCAGATACCGGCATACGGGTATGGGGCAGAAACAAGCAGCACCTTTTCACAGAAGCAGCCAGGGCCATGTTCGAATTGATTGCAGACACGGGACGGGTTTCCTGCAAACAAACAAAAGATCTTTACATAGAAGGCCTGGACCTGACCGATCTTCTCATCAACTGGCTAAGGGAACTGCTGTTTTTGTGGAGCGCGGAGCAGCTTTTGCTCCGGTCCGCGCGGATAGTTGAGATGACGGATAACGCCCTGTCTGCACAGGCTTTTGCAGAACCTTTTGACCCGGAAAAACACGTCATTTATACAGACATAAAGGCGGTTACCTACCACGGCGCAGAAGCCGCACCATCCGGCAGCGGCTGGGAGGCCACCGTAATTTTTGACGTATAATAACGGGGGCTTTTCAATGGAACTGACGAAAATAGATGACTACCGCTGGGAGATAAAAAAGAGCGGTGCAATGAACGTTGGTGCCAGGATTTATTCCAGCAGCGCCCTGATCGAAGCTGTAAAAAAGGACGAAACGTTCAGGCAGCTGGTAAACGTGGCGCAGTTGCCCGGCATAGTGGGACGCGCCATGGCAATGCCCGACATTCACTGGGGATACGGATTTCCGATAGGCGGGGTGGCTGCCTTCGATATTGAAAGCGGCGTAATTTCGCCCGGAGGAGTCGGATATGACATAAACTGCGGGGTAAGGCTGGCTGCAACAGGCCTGGAGGAATCCGAGGTAAGGCCTAAACTCGAGCACCTGGCAGACGCGCTGCAGCGGGATGTTCCCTCCGGGCTGGGCTCAACAGGACCCATTAAGCTCTCTGACGCCAGGCTCAAAAAAATGCTCGCAAAGGGCAGTCCCTGGGCGATTGAGCAGGGATACGGCGAACCCGGGGACGCGGACAGGACCGAGGACGGCGGCTGCATGCAGCAAGCAGATCCCGCGGCAGTAAGCAGCAGGGCCCTGGACCGCGGACGCAAACAACTGGGAACGCTTGGATCAGGCAATCACTTCATGGAAATAGGCGTTGTTGACGCGGTCTATGACCCTGCAACAGCGGATGCCTTCGGAATAAGGCCAGGCCAGGTTACCCTGCTTATCCATACCGGCTCCAGGGGGCTGGGACATCAGATCTGCGACGATTTCCTTGCCGCCATGACCAAAAAGGTCCACCAGGCCGGAATCAAGCTTCCTGACCGCCAGCTTGCCTGCATGCCTGTCAATTCCCCTGAAGGCAGGGCATATTACGGGGCAATGGCTTGCGCGGCCAATTTCGCCTGGGCCAATCGCCAGATTCTCATGAATGTTGCTGCAGACTCGTTTATGAGCACTCTGGGCATAAGCCCGCGCGACCTTGCAATGCGGCAGGTATATGACGTATGCCACAACATCGCAAGGATTGAAACCCACAGCCTGGAAGGCGGTAAACAAAAACTGTGCGTTCACCGCAAAGGAGCCACCAGGGCTTTTGCGCCCGGGCACCCGGCGCTAAGCGATACCTTCCGGCATACCGGGCAGCCCATACTTATTCCCGGCGACATGGGCACCGCCTCTTATGTCCTGGTAGGCACTCAGCAGGCCATGGACGAAACCTTCGGGTCCACCTGCCACGGCGCGGGAAGGGTTATGAGCCGCAAGGCTGCAAAAAAGGCGGCAAAGGGAAGATCCCTGCGGCAGGAACTTGAAAAAAAGGGCATAATTGTCCGGGCTTCAAGCGGAAGAACAATTGCGGAGGAAATGCCTGACGCATACAAGGACGTATCTGAAGTTGTCGAGGCTGTACACGGCTCGGGGATTTCAAAAAAGGTTGCAAAACTGCGGCCCATTGCAGTGGTCAAGGGATGAAAAAAATGTTTTTGTTATTTGAATTGGATGCTCTCGTAAAAGTCTGATTTTAGATGCAAAAACCAAATCCACGGAGGAAAGAGCTGAAATGAATCCGTCAATATTCAGGGAATACGACATCCGGGCAGTTGCAGACAGGGATATAACAGACAACGAGGTCTATGCGCTTGCCAGGGCCATAGGAACCTACATGAGGGACAACCACTGCAAAAAAATCGCCGTGGGCCGTGACTGCCGGCTGACTTCCGACCGATACGCGGAAAACATGATAAGAGGCCTTTCTGAAACCGGATGCGAGGTAATAAATATAGGCGTCTGCCCGACCCCCGTGCTTTACTTTTCCATAAGGCAGTTTGACACAGACGGGGGGGTAATGGTTACAGCCAGCCACAATCCGCCGGAGTACAACGGATTTAAAATATGCATGGGAACCGACCCTGTACACGGCGCCCAGATACAGAAAATACGGGAAATCGCAGAAAAAGGCGATTTTATATCAGCAGATGCGGGCGTCTCTCACGCGGATGCAATTACCCCGTATCTCAATTACTTAAAAAACAACATCTCCATTGAAAAACCCCTCAGGGTTGGAATTGACGCCGGCAACGGAACAGCCGGCCCGGTTGCGGTGCCTCTGCTCAAAAGCCTGGGCTGCGAGGTCCATGATATATACTGCGAACCAGACGGCAGATTTCCCAACCACGAGGCTGACCCAACCGTGATTGACAACCTTCGGGATCTCACAGAACTGGTGAAACAAAACGGCCTTGACGTGGGAATCGGTTATGACGGCGACGGAGACCGTATAGGCGTCGTGGATGACAAGGGAAAAGCAGTATACGGCGATCAGCTCATGATAATATTCGCCAGGGAAATATTGAGCAGAAAACCTGGCTCAGTATTTATCTCCGAGGTCAAGTGCTCAAAGACAATGTATGACGATATAGAAAAACACGGCGGCCGGCCCGTTATGTGGAAAACAGGTCACTCCCTGATAAAAGAGAAGATGAAAGAAATGCAGGCCGCCCTGGCAGGGGAAATGAGCGGGCACATGTTTTTTTCAGACAGGTATTTCGGCTTTGACGATGCTGTATACGCCTCGTGCCGTCTTCTTGAAATCCTTTCAAAAACAGGGGCCACAATTGACCAGCTGCTCGAAGGAGTCCCAGAGACACACAACACGCCGGAAATCCGCGTTGACTGCCCGGATGAGATAAAATTCAGGGTGGTGGACAGGGCCAGAGACATTTTGTGTGAAAAACATGAAGTAATTGATATTGACGGGGTAAGAATAGTTTTTGATGACGGATGGGGCCTTGTGAGGGCCTCTAATACCCAGCCGGCCCTTGTGATGCGGTTTGAAGCGCTATCCGCCCGGCGCAGGGATGAAATCCGCAGGATTGTGGAAAATACGATTGAACAGATCCAGAGCAGCCTGAAATGAATCCCGCCTTTAAACTGATCCCTGATGACGACCCCAGGCAGGCCTTGAGGCTCAGGCGATATTTTATAGCCCTGGGAACCTATTTCCTGTGGCTTTTTCTGATCCTATACTGCCACATACTTGATTTTATACGCCTGGACCCGAGGGAAACAGCTTTTATTTACGGGATCTTCCTGCTTGCCAACCTAATTTTCTACGTCCTGATACGCACCGGAATAAACAAAAAGTTCAACGATCCCAGCATGACCCTGGCCCAGATGATAACAGGCACCATTGCGGCCATGACCATCATCTACTTTACAGACAGGATACGGCCGCTGATGATTTTCATATACTTCGTAACATTTATATTCGGAATATTCAGGTTCAACATTCGCCAGTACTTCGGCTTTGCGGTTTTTTCCCTGGCAAGCTACGGCCTGGTGGTGGTTTTGCTTTTCTACAACCACCCTGCAACAGTGGATCCTGCAATAGAAATTCTGCAGTTTATCATTTTTGCAGCAGTTCTTTTCTGGTTCTCGTTTATCTGCGGCTATATAAGCACCCTTAGAAACCGGCTTTCAAACGCGAACAAGGAACTTACCCGAGCGCTTGAAACCATTGAAATCATTGCTATCCAGGACGATCTTACCAAAACCTATAACCGCAGGCAGATGTTTCACGAGTTAAACAGAAACAAAAACATAGCTGACCGTACAGGCGTGCAGATTGCAATCATACTTTTTGACCTTGACAACTTCAAGTGGGTAAACGACACATACGGACACCAGAAAGGCGACTACATCCTGAAACACTTGATCCGCGAACTGCGCAGTGAACTGAGGCAGACAGACGTTATTGCCAGATACGGGGGAGAGGAATTCCTTGTAATCATGCTTGACTCAAATATACAAGGAGCAAGGGAATTCGCCGAAAGGCTGCGAAAAAAAGCAGAGGACATAAAATACTCTGGATTTTCAGACTCATTTAAGGTAACGATTTCCATCGGGATGACCATGTATTGCCCTTCCGAAAGCGTAGAGGAAATGATTAAACGAGCAGACAACGCCCTTTACCTGGCAAAAGCAGAAGGACGCAACCGGGCAGTTGCACAGCTGCCTGAATCAACAGGAAAAAACAACGAATAAAGGAGCCCCGGAGGTTGAAAATGAAGGTACTCATAAGCGACAATCTGGGCGAAGCCGGCATCCGGATCCTTGAAAACGCAGGTTTTGAAGTGGATGTTAAAACCGGGCTTTCCCCTGAGGAACTCAAATCTGTTATCCCCCCCTACCATGCCCTGGTAATACGCAGTTCAACGCAGGTGACCGCTGAACTGCTGGATGCCGGAGAAAACCTCAAGGTTGTGGGCCGCGCGGGCATAGGCCTTGACAATGTGGATACTGCAGCGGCCACCCGCAAAGGAGTGGTTGTGATGAACACCCCGGGGGGCAACGTGGTCACAACCGCGGAACACACCCTGGCACTCATGCTTTCTCTGACCAGAAACATACCCCGGGGAACGGCATCCCTTAAGGCCGGGCGCTGGGAGAAGAAAAAGCTTATGGGCCGCGAAATCTTCGATAAAACCCTAGGTGTAATAGGTTTCGGCAAAATAGGCTCCGTGGTTGCCGACAGGGCCCGGGGACTTAAAATGCGGGTTATGGTATACGACCCGGTTGTCCAGCCCGACAACATTGAAAAGCAGGGTTTTGAGTGCGTGGACCTTGAAAAACTATATGCAGAAGCAGATTATGTGACAGTACATGTCCCGAAAAACAAAAACACCGCCTCCATGATAGACAAAGAAGCCATATCACGCATGAAAGACGGCGTGATGATTATTAACTGCGCACGGGGCGGCATAGTTGACGAAGACGCACTTTATGAGGGTCTTGTCAGCGGAAAGGTGGCAGGGGCGGCCCTTGACGTGTTCTCCCAGGAGCCACCGCCCGCGGATCTCGGTCTTCTCGGCCTTGAAAACGTGGTGGTCACCCCACACCTCGGTGCCTCAACCTTTGAGGCCCAGACCAACGTGGCAGTGACAGTGGCGAATCAAATAATAGAGTACCTAAAAAACAACAACGTTGTAAACGCTGTCAATGTCCCGTCCATATCCGGCCGCGCTCTTGAACAGCTCAGCCCTTTTATCGAGCTCTCAGAGAAAATGGGGCAGCTGCAGGCCCAGCTAGTCACGGGGCAGCTCAAGGAAATCGAGGTGCAGTACAACGGCGATTTTTTCGGATACGACATGAATCCTGTGACTTCGGCCTTTATAAAGGGACTTCTGGCCTACCGGCTCGGCGAGGAGGTAAATGCGGTCAACGCCTATTACCTGGCCAAGGAGTGGGGAATCAAGATCTCCGAGTCCAGCAAGGCTGAACCAACCGAGTTTCTCCACCTTATAACCACCAAAATAACCGGCACGGAAAAAATCTCAACTGTTGCCGGAACTGTATTCGGCAAAAGCGACGCCAGGATTGTAAAGCTCGATGACTTCAGAATAGAAATAATTCCCCAAGGCCACCTTGCGCTTATCCAGAACCGCGATGAACCCGGGGCCATAGGAAGCATAGGCATGACCCTGGGCGAACACAACATAAACATATCCAGGATGCAGGTGGGCCAGGAAGTAGACGGTGAGCACAACATTATCCTGCTTCGCACGGATACCCCGATACCGGAAGAGACCGCGGAAGCCGTGCGGGCCCTGACAAAGGTAAAATCAGTCAACACCCTGGAATTGTAAAAACAAATCCGGATACCAACATCCGAAACCGATCCGGATTTTCGGTTTCAGTCTTATTCAAACCAACAAGGGGGTGAAACAAGATTATGCAAAACGGCACAAAAAATGATGAAACCGGTTATTCCCAGTACGTGATGCCGGAAATCAATTTCACAACCTTTATCCTGTCGCTTAACTCCTCTGCACTGGTCCATCTGGGCCAGCATGCAGATCCCACCACCGGCGCCACTGCCAAAAACCTGCCGGTGGCAAAGCAGACCATAGACGTTATAGCAATGCTTTCACAAAAGACCGAAGGCAACCTGACCCAGGAAGAAGAACGCTTGTTGACAAACGTACTATATGAATTACGGTTGCTTTATGTAAAAGAAACCGAAGGCAAATAATCCGGAAAGCGCCGGGTATTGCCCGGGCAAACTCCAAGGAGGCTGAAAAAATGATATTCTACCGCAAACCAATTGCATGGCTTGCCGCCGTGGTTGCAGCCGCGGCAGTCCTTGCCGGCGGCCCTGTAATTGCTCCGGACAATTATGCAACTTCAGCTGCCGGATCCAGACCCGAAAAGACCGCAGGGGCTCCTGCCGACTTTACAAAACTTGCTGAAAAGGCCGGACCTGCTGTGGTCAACATCAGGACCGAAAAAACCGTGGAAGGCCAGGACCGCATGTTTCGCCATTTCTTCGGCCCCAGGGGCCGGGACGGGCAGGACCCGCGCAGCCCGGGCGGACAGCATCCTTTTGACGAATTCTTCGATCGTTTCTTCGGGCAGCAGGACCCCAGGGAATTCAAACAAAGGAGCCTTGGTTCCGGTTTTATAATGGACAGCAGCGGCCATATAGTTACAAACAACCACGTGATTGAAAACGCAGACGAAATCCAGGTCAAACTCAAAAGCGGCAGGGAATACGATGCAGAAATCATCGGCACGGATCCAAACACGGACCTGGCTTTGATCAAGATAGAAACAGACGATGAACTGCCGGTTTTAAAACTCGGCAATTCTGACGCCATGCGGATAGGCCAGTGGGTGCTGGCAATCGGTAACCCTTTCGGCCTGGATCACACAGTAACAGCGGGCATAATAAGCGCCAAGGGCCGGGCAATAGGAGCAGGGCCCTATGACAATTTCATTCAGACGGATGCTTCCATTAACCCGGGCAACAGCGGAGGGCCTCTTTTAAACATGGAAGGCGAGGTCATAGGCATCAACACTGCCATAGTTGCGGGAGGAACAGGGATAGGTTTTGCGATTCCTTCCGGCATGGCAAGCGATATAATCTCTCAGCTGAAAAAAAGCGGCGAGGTAACCCGGGGCTGGCTCGGCGTTGGCATCCAGGAACTCGATGACGACCTTAAAGAATACTATGACACTGATGCCGGCGTGCTTGTAAGCCGGGTATTTGACGGGGATCCCGCAGACAAGGCGGGCATAGAGCCCAATGACATAATCGTATCCGTAAACGGCAGCAAAGTTGATTCACCACGGGAGCTGTCGCGTACGATAGCTGAAATCAAGCCCGGTGATGAAGCAGAAATAAAATTCATCCGCGACGGAAAAACCCGGACCGCAGAGGTCACCCTCTCGAAAAGGGATGAAAAGGAAATGGCGGAAAGAGGCCGCCAGCAGGAGGAGCCAGAAACCAGCGGGCTGGGCGTTACGGTATCGGACATCACGCGCGACATTGCCAAACAGCTTGGACTCAGCGATACCAGCGGTGCTGTGGTAACCGAGGTTGAATCCGGCAGCAAGGCTGCCCAGTCAGGATTCAGACAGGGCGACATAGTAAAAGAAGTAAACCACAATCCCGTAGAATCCGCTGAGGATTTTCAGCAGTACGTAGAAGATTCAGACGAGGGTGATACACTTCAGTTTTACGTAATCCGGCCGCGCCAGGGAATTGTAATAATAAAAATGACCAAGTAATTGGAAATCCAGGCACCTGCGAAAATAAACCTTTATCTGGATGTAGTCGGCAGGCGTTCGGACGGTTATCATGAACTGGTTTCCTTGATGTGCTTAATCGAAATCCATGATACCGTACGTTTTTCTTTTGCCCCTGCCAATCATCCCGGTGGTATTGCAGTTGAATGCAGCCACCCCGGGGTGCCGCCTGGCAGAAACAACATAGCTTACCGGGCAGCCTCTGAGTTCTTCACGGAAACAGGCATTAACCCGCCCGGTGTTGCCATATCAATAGAAAAAAGAATCCCTGTGGGGGCCGGGCTGGGAGGCGGCAGCAGCAACGCCGCGGCAGTGCTCCGAGGCCTGAACAGTTATTTCGGTCACCCGGTTTCCGCGGGCAGGCTCATGGAACTGGGATGCTCCCTGGGTGCGGATGTACCGTTTTTTCTCTTTGGCCGCCCCGCGGTTGCAACGGGAATAGGAGAAAAGCTCTCGGAATTCCAAGGACTTCCCTCCATTCCCGTTGTTGTGGTATATCCCGGCCGGCCGCTGTCCACGGCAGAGGTGTATAAAAAGTTTAATTTGGCATTGACAAAATCCGAAAAAATAAATAAAAATTTTATTTTTAAACCGGGCTGGGTCGCCGATGATGTATCAAAGCAGCTGTTCAATGCGCTTGAAAAGACAGCTGTGGAGCTCTGCCCGGAAATCGGAGAGGCAAAAAAAGCCCTGCTTTCATCCGGCGCCGCCGGCGCTGTCATGACCGGAAGCGGCTCTTCGGTTTTCGGGATTTATGCTGATACCCACTGTGCTGAAAGCGCATACCGAAGATTATCAGGGCAGGACCGGTGGCGGGTTTTTCGCACGCAGCTGCTGACATAGCACTGTGTATCTGCCGCTGGCACGCAGGCCGACATGCTGCTGGGGCGTCGTCAAGCGGTAAGACACAGGATTTTGGTTCCTGCATTCGGAGGTTCGAATCCTCCCGCCCCAGCCATCTTGCTAAAAGGCTTCAACCATAACCTCAACCTCCAAGGGGAGACCATGGAAGTGGACACCAACGGGTACATTGTATTTGCCGGATCTTCACATCCGGAACTCTCGGAGGCAATCTGCAGTTACTTAAACAGCCCGCTCGGCAATGCCAAGGTAAAGCGTTTCAGCGACGGAGAGGTACAGATAGAGGTCGATGACAACGTTAGGGCAAAGGATGTATTTGTTATCCAGTCCACGTGCAACCCCGTAAACGACAACCTGATAGAACTTCTTTTGATGATAGACGCTTTCAAGCGCTCATCAGCCAAACGGATTACCGCGGTAATACCCTATTTCGGTTACGCCAGGCAGGACAAAAAAGTCGCGCCCAGGGTGCCGATCAGTGCAAAGCTCGTGGCGGATCTTCTTACCACGGCAGGGGCCAACCGGGTGATTACCATGGACCTTCATGCCGGGCAGATCCAGGGCTTTTTTGACATACCCGTGGACAACCTTTTTGCAGCACCAGTATTAATCGAGTACATGCGCAAAAACCTTTCAGATAACCTTGTTATTATCTCCCCTGATGCGGGAGGCGTGGAGCGAGCAAGAGCTTTTGCAAAACGGCTCAACGCCGGGCTGGCCATCATAGACAAGCGGCGCTCATCGCCCAACCAGGCCAAAGCAATGGCGGTCATAGGCAACGTTGAGGGGAAAAAGGCCATTATACTCGATGACATGGTAGACACTGCAGGTACTCTTACAGAAGCGGCAAATGCAATTGAGGCAAACGGAGCCAGCGAGGTACATGCCTGCTGCACCCACGCTGTTCTCTCGGGGCCCGCGGTTGACAGAATCAATGATTCGGCCATCAAGTCCCTTGTTGTAGCAGATACCATTCCCCTTACCGGCAAGCCCAAGACCTGCGAAAAAATCGTGGTGCTAAGCATTGCCAGGCTTTTCGGAGAGGCGATTTACAGAAGCCACACCGGCGACTCAGTCACATCTTTGTTCATCTGACAATACTACAAAAGAAAATATACCGGAGGATAAGACTTGGATATCGTAAAACTCAACGCAAAACCACGCGGCAATACAGGCAAGGGCGCAGCCCGCGCATTAAGACGGGAAGGCCGCATACCTGCTGTTTTATACGGATCAGGCATCGACAGCCAGCCGCTGTCTGTAAGCATCCAGGAACTCGAAAGGATGTTTAACAGCCCGGAATTCTCCCGGGGGCTGATTAATCTTGCAACCGGTGAGAGCGGCAAATCCCAGCGCACGGTTATGATCAAGGAATTCCAGCGCGACCCCGTAAAAGAGCACTACCTCCACATTGATTTCTACGAGGTCAAGATGGACCAGAAGATCGCCACCATGGTACCCGTTACAACCACCGGAACATCAAAGGGGGTTGAAGAAGGTGGAATTCTGCAGATCATAAGGCGCGAGCTCGAAGTCTACTGCCTGCCTGCAAATATTCCCGAACAGATCGAGATCGACATCTCGGAGCTCGACGTGGGTGATTCTGTTCATGTAAGCGAAATCCCGCTGTCTTCAGGCGTGGAGATACCCTACGAAGCCGACTTCACAATTCTTACTGTGGTAAGCCCCAAGATGGAAGTTCCCGAGGAAGAAGCCGCAGGTGAAGAAGAAGCTGAAGAAGGAGAAGAAGAAGAAGGCGGTGAGGCTGCAGCGGACGAAGAATCCGAATCTTCCGAAGAATAATGGAGCCTTCGTCCTGGCTTATTGCCGGTCTGGGCAACCCGGGGAGAAAATACCAGAAGACAAGGCACAACGTAGGCTTCATGGCTGCAGAAAAGGTTGCAGATAGATGCCGCATCCCGCTTGAGCAGAAAAAATTCAGTACCAACTTCGGAAGGGGCGGATGCGAAGATGCACGCGTAATTATTGCAAAGCCCCAGGCCTACATGAACCGAAGCGGCCCTCCAATTCGACAACTGGCAGAATATTTCGGCATTACTGCCGAATACGTTCTTGTAATACACGATGATCTGGATATAAACAAAGGACAAATCAAAATCAAAGCGAAAGGAGGTCACGGAGGGCACAACGGAGTCAAATCCATTATGGAAGCCTTCGGGTCCGGCAGTTTTCCCAGGCTTAGAATCGGCATCGGAAGACCTGAGCCGCCAATAGATGTTACCGACTATGTGCTTGGAAGGTTCACGGCTGAAGAGAAAAAAATTTTTGCACCCGTGATGCAGGATGCAGAAGATGCCGTACTCACCATGATAAGCAGGGGTTTGGCTGAAGCAATGAATCGATTTAATCAAAGGTAAATTGTTCAGGGTGTCTTATTTATTAACCTAAAGTTTTAGGGAGGTAGGCATGGAAGTTCTACTGGAGAATGTTTCTCTAACTTGCACCATCGTCGGAGTGATTGGGATTATTTATTCCCTGGTCGTTGCCGGCATCATCAAAAGCGCACCCACCGGCTCTGAAAAAATGGTGGAAATCGCCAACGCGGTGCAGGAAGGCGCCATCGCGTATCTGCACCGGCAGCTGAAAAGCATGGCCATCGTTGGCGTGGTGATTTTTATCATCCTTTACTTAAGCCAGTTTTATTCCGACACCATAGGAACGAGTACCGCGGTCGGCTTTGCCATAGGTGCAGTGGCTTCCTATCTGGCGGGCTACATCGGTATGCGGGTTTCAGTAATTGCAAACATCCGCACTGCTGAAGCTGCAAAGGACGGACTTGCCGCAGGCCTGAAAATGGCGTTCCGGGGAGGCTCTGTCACGGGTATGCTCGTTGCCAGCCTTGCGCTCACCGCAATAGCAGGCTTCTATACCGTCCTGACCATGGACGCAGAGGCAGGAGAGGTTCACTCTATTGCCCCGCTTGTGGCACTGGGATTCGGCGGCAGCCTCGTTTCAATCTTCGCGCGTCTCGGCGGCGGCATATTCACCAAGGGCGCTGACGTCGGAGCAGACCTGGTGGGCAAGGTAGAAGCAGGGATCCCGGAAGACGACCCGAGAAACCCCGCCACAATCGCAGACAACGTCGGCGATAATGTAGGCGACTGTGCAGGCATGGCAGCAGACCTGTTTGAGACCTATGCAGTAACGGTTGTTGCTGCAATGCTGCTGGGCAGCCTGTTTTTCGAAGGCGAGGCAATGGCTGTCAACTACCCCATGATCCTGGGAGCCATCTCCATTATCGCCTCGATCATTGCAACTTTGTTTGTCCGCATGGGCAAGGATGAATACATCATGGGCGCCCTTTACAAGGGGATGTTCGGAGCAGCCATCCTTGCTGCAATCGCGTTTTACATCTTCACCATAACCGCGGTTGACAGCATCGGAGGCATTCCCGCCATGAACCTGTTTTATTCCTCACTGGTGGGACTTGTGCTAACAGTTCTCATCGTCATTATCACAGAATACTATACCGGTACCTACGGCCCGGTTAAAGGCATTGCAGAGGCCTCAACAACAGGCCACGGCACCAACATTATAGCCGGTCTTGCAGTCAGCCTTCAGTCCACTGCTCTTCCCGTGCTTGCAATCTGCGTGGGCATCGGCATAGCATACGGACTGGCAGACCTCTACGGCATTGCAATTGCCGCAGTGGCCATGCTGTCTATGACAGGAATGGTTATCGCAATTGACGCATACGGCCCGATCACCGACAATGCAGGCGGTATTGCCGAAATGGCGGAAATGGATGAAAGTGTTCGCGCTGTCACGGATCCCCTTGATGCAGTGGGCAACACAACCAAGGCAGTTACAAAGGGCTATGCCATCGGTTCTGCCGGTCTCGCGGCACTGGTTCTGTTTTCCTGCTACGTCCAGGAATTCGTCATCCAGGCCGGAACCGATGAAGCTGCAGCTGAACTGGCATTCGAACTAAGCGACCCATACATTATTATCGGGCTGTTTATAGGCGGCCTGCTGCCCTTCCTGTTCACCTCTATCGCAATGAACGCGGTCGGACGTGCAGGCGGCGCGGTTGTGGACGAAGTCCGCAGGCAGTTCAGGGAGATTCCCGGCATTATGGAGGGAACTTCAAAGCCGGACTACGGAAGGTGCGTTGACATCGTCACCAAGTTCGCCCTCAAGGAGATGATGGTTCCGGCACTTCTGCCCGTCATCACCCCGATCCTTGTGGGCCTGTTCCTCGGCAAAATCGCCCTGGGAGGCGTGCTCATCGGAAGTATTGTAACAGGTCTGTTTGTTGCAATTTCCATGTGCACCGGCGGAGCCGCATGGGACAATGCCAAGAAATACATTGAAGACGGCTATTTCGGCGGCAAGGGCAGCGATGCTCACAAGGCCGCTGTTACCGGCGACACCGTAGGCGACCCCTACAAGGACACAGCCGGCCCCGCAGTCAACCCGATGATCAAGGTGCTCAACGTGGTAGCACTGCTGATGGTGCCGTTTCTGCTGTAATTTCATAACCTGTAATAATATTTAGCGAAGGGCCGGTGAATTTCACCGGCCCTTTTTTTGTTGATTTCATCTCAAAAAAATGTTAGGTGTTGTTTTTTTAGGAATAAACCTTGCATTAAGTTTGGGTGATAAAAATGGCTGAAAAAGCACAATCCCAAAAGACCCCCGGCGAAGGGTTCCAGGTCGGCGACTTGGCAGTATACCCCGCCCACGGGGTAGGACAAATCGAATCCATTGAAAGCCGGGTAATCAACGGCGATACTCATGATTTTTACATAATGAAAATCATCGACAACGGCATGGTCATCATGATCCCCACATCAAATGTTGAGTCCGTTGGTTTGCGCTCGGTCATTGGCAAGGGGGAAATCCCGGAGGTCTACTCTGTCCTTGCGGATCAGCACCACGACATACAGGACAATCAGACCTGGAACCGGCGTTACAAGGAATACATGGAAAGGCTCAAGACAGGCTCCCCCTATGATGTTGCAGCGGTGTTCCGGGATCTTTACCTGCTTAAACTGACCAAGGATCTGTCCTTCGGGGAACGCAAACTCCTGGACACTGCCAAGGCACTGCTGGTTCGGGAAATCTGCACCGCCAAAGACCAGGACGAAGATAAGGTCTGGGCGGAAATCGAGTCCCTTTTCAGCAGCAACGGCAACGGCGCAGACAAGGGTGAATGACGTCAGTCAGGAATCCCGAATTAATAACATTGACTGTCGGGCCTGAGGATGACGGTATAAGGCTGGATCTTGCCGTGTCATCAAGCGTGCCGGGTTGCTCCCGAAATACCGCGGCGCGCATGATTAAAGAAGGCCGTGTACTTGTCAATGGCTTCGAAAAAAAGCCTGGTTACAGGCTATCCAGTGCAGACACAGTCACATATCAAGCCGGTGCAGCGGAGCAATCCTGCCAGCTTGAGGCTGAGCCCCTTGACATAGACGTTGTATTCAAGGACCGCTCGGTTATAGTTATCAACAAGCCTGCAGGCCTCGTAGTACACCCCGCGGCAGGCAATTACTCAGGCACCCTTGTCCACGGTCTTGTCTATCATTTCCCGGAACTGCGCAGCGTGTGTGAGCAGCCCGAAAGGCCGGGCATCATCCACCGCCTTGACAAGGACACATCAGGCCTGTTGGTGATTGCAAGGAACCCGGAATCATGGCAGAGCCTTTCCGCGCAGTTCAAAGCCCGCAGCGTTGAAAAAACCTATATAGCTTTTGTCCACGGCAGCCCTGATACGGATGAAGGAAAGATAACCCTGCCTATCCGCAGACACCCGGTTCACAGAAAAAAAATGACAACAGAAAATGTCAGCGGCGAAAAAACAAGGCATGCAGAGACACTTTGGAAGGTGGTGGAACGCTGGAGATCATCTGCAATGCTGGAATGCATCATAAAAACAGGCAGGACCCACCAGATCCGCGTGCACCTGTCCTCCACAGGGCATCCTCTAATAGGAGACAGGGTTTACGGGTACAAAAACCCCGGCCGCCAGCATAAGTCGGATCCCGCACTGGCGGGGATGATTGCCGCCGCACCCAGGCAGATGCTTCACGCGGCGAAAATCGCCTTCAGTCACCCTGAGAGCGGCAGACGCGTTTTTTTTTCAGCCCCGCTGCCCGGAGACATGACCGCGCTCCGAGAATCAATTCTCAGGCATATGGGAAGGCAGATTGCCGATCCTGAAAACATTTCTACTGCTCCGGGACACGATCCCGTTTTTTAAGCGACAGGGTGCACCGGCGGCTCTTTTTGTCAAACCTCATGACTATTTCTTCATCCTGTTTTTTCTCAGAGGCCAGCTTTCCATATCTCTCCCGTATCCGCTTTATAAAGCCTTCCCTGCTTTCAGGGGCCGGGTCGTCACCCAGCGCTGAAAGCTTTTGCTTCTGGATCTCCCAGAGCCTGTCCACTGAATAGATCCTGTCGTGGTCCCGTGATGATCGGCCGGATTCAACAGAGCCGCCGGGCTGGTCAGGTGAAGTTTTTTCTCTGATTTCCTCCCGCCTTCTTGCTGCATCCGCGTTGTCCCAGAGCTGACGCCAGGCACGGCTGTAATAATATATCTTCCACTGAAGATTATCGAGCATGGTCTCAAGACGTTTTGTTGAAACCGAGGGATTGATCCTGTATCTCTGGACTTTTTCTATAAGCTCCTGGTGACGCGGATGAGGCTTGTTTTTACGGTCTGAAAGATATGCCCGGATCCTTGCATCCATTTCATCAGCCTGGCGCCTCAGTGAAATAAGCTCGTTTTCGATCTGCTTTCTCTTCTGATCAGGGCTCACAGCCATATTTCACCTCCGTGCACTCATTTGAACCAGGGCAAGACCAGCATTCTCTTTCTTATTTATAAATACCAGCATACGGAAATTTTGTAAAGAATCAGCAGAAGCCGGCCTCAAACGCGAAAGCCGCAGGCGAATTAATCGCCCGCGACTTTCGTATTACAGGGGGGGAGGGTATGATTTAGTTATGCAGCATTTTGATCACTGTCAGGATCATAACATAATCTGCAGCAATTCAGGCAGCGAACGGCTTCGCTGATTGCTTCGGGTTCCGGCAGAACCTGGTCAACCTCAAGGAAATTAGAGCACCTTTCGCGGACCGGCATCTCAGGCATCTCGGCTCTTTTGCTCTTCTTAATTCCCGGGACCCTCTCAAACAATGACTCCGGAATATGCCTCTGGGACAAGAGTGCCCCGGGCTCGGGCTTGACCTCCCTGCCCTTGAGAAACATGTCTATCGCCCTGGCTGCCCGCCTGCCGCCTCCGATGGCGTCCACTACAAGAGCGGGCCCTGTTGCCCCGTCTCCTGCTGCAAATATATAGGGAACATTGGAGCGGCATGTTCCCGGATCAACGTCAATTGTGCCCCACCGGGTAATATTTAGCTCGTCCATCCGGGTTCCGGGAGTACGGAAGGTGGTATCAGTGGACTGCCCGATGGCAGTGATTATCGTATCAACATCGAGCACAGTTTCAGATCCCTCCACCGGCACAGGCCTCCTGCGTCCGCTGGCATCAGGTTCGCCCAGTTCCATCTTTAAATATTCAAGACCTTTCACCCTGTCCTGGTCATCTCCGAGCACCTTGTTGGGAGCCGCAAGAAAAACGGATTCAATTCCCTCGTGCCCGGCTGCCACGATTTCAACTTCATTGGCGGGCATTTCCTTGCGGGTGCGGCGATATACAATGTAGACCTTTTCAAGCCCTAAACGCACCAGGGTTCTTGCACAGTCAATGGCCGTATTGCCGCCCCCTATAACTGCGGCACGCTTGCCTACCTCAACGGGCTGCTGGTTGCCGATACGGGAAAGAAAATCAATTCCTGTATAACAGCCTTCTAAATCCTCGCCGGGAATATTGAGCTTATAGTCCTTCCAGGATCCTACGCCCATAAATATTGCATCAAATCCTGCTCCGATCAGAGAGCCAAGGTCAAAGTCCACGCCCATCTTTACGTTGCTGTGATGCTCAATCCCCAGATTCAGTATTCCCTGAATTTCCCAATCAAGTACTGCCTTGGGAAGCCTGTATTCAGGAATTCCGTATCTGAGCATGCCTCCCAGCTTAGGCATGGCCTCAAATATGTTTACACTGTGCCCGACACGCCGGAGAAAGTAGGCACAGCTCAGCCCGGCAGGACCGCCGCCGATTACTGCCACCTTTTTTCCTGTATCAGGAGCCCGGGAAATGGGCAGTCTCTTGCCAGAAGTCATCTCCATGTCAGCCACAAAACGCTTTAGCTGGTTAATGGAAACCGACTCTTCGTCTTCTATGGCTCTTCTGCAGTATTCCTCGCAGGGATGGGGACACACCCTGCCGCAGGCAAGCAGCAGCGGATTGCGCTCTCTTATGGTATCAACGGCGGACTCATATTCGCCCTGCCTTATGTGGTCTATATAACGGGGGATATCGATTTCCGCGGGACATGTCTGCTGACAGGGCGAAAGGGCGTCTTCTTCGGTATTGAGATGCAAAAGACGCTGGGACATGGTCTTTACCTCGATAATTGACTTGGGGCAGACTATCTCGCATGCCCCGCAGCCGACGCATTTATCCTTGTCAACAATAGGGTATCCGTTGGGACCGATTTCCAGGGCGTCGAACTTGCATGCACGCACACAGTCACCAAATCCGAGGCACCCGATGCTGCAGTCTCTCTTGCCGCCGTAAAGGGAACTGACTGCACTGCACCGGTTCAATCCCTGATAAAAAAACCTGTCAGTGGCACGGTCACCGCCCTGGCAGTTGTTGTAGGATTTGTAGGGTTCTGCGGTTCCGGCTTCCGAGCCCATTATCGCAGCGATCTCAGCTACATTATCAGGACCGATCAGTATGCAAGCGTTGGGAGCAGCTTCACCGTTGACAATAGCCTCGGCTGCTGCAGAGCACCCGGTATAGCCGCATCCGCCGCAGTTGGCCCCCGCCAGCAGATCTTCCACCCTGGCAATCCGCGGGTCCTCATAAACGTAGAATATCCTGGAAGCCACACTTAGTGCTACTCCGCATGTGCCTCCCAGCCCAAGGGTAAACAGTATTGCTTCTATCACCTTATGCCTCTTTTATTGATATATCAGATTTTATCCAACTGAAAACGTATTATAATCACTTATTGACTCTAAACAAGCCCCCTGAAACCGATAAACGCAAGCGCCAGCATGCCGGCGGTAACAAGAGCGATTGAAGTGTCCTGCAGAGGTTTGGGCACCCTGCCGAGCACCACACGCTCGCGTACACCTGCGAAAAGAATCAGGGCGATCCCGAAACCAAGAGCATAGGCAATCGAGGAAACCAGAGCCTCAATGAAAATATATTCCTCCTGAATATTTATCAGGCAGACACCCATGACCGCGCAGTTTGTGGTAATAAGGGGGAGGAATATTCCGAGCCCGGCATAAAGGGCGGGAATGCTTTTCTTGAGAAACATTTCCACGAACTGCACCAGAGAGGCAATAACGAGAATAAACGCAATGGTCCGCAGATATTCAATACCCAGGGTTTTCAAAAGATACGTGTCTATGCACCACGTTATGATAGCAGCCAGGGTCATGACAAATACAACAGCTCCGGCCATGCCTGTTGCGGTTTCCATTTTCTTGGAAGTGCCGATAAACGGGCATATTCCCAGGTACTGCGCCAGAACGATGTTATTGATCAGCATGCTGCTGATTATCAGGACCAGATAGTCGCCCATAATATTTCTCCCGTGCCTCCTAGTTAACCGGCCGCCTTCAGGCCGGGCAGCATATAGTTTTCAAGTCCCCCGTTGACATTTGTATTGCGGAAGGGCGGACGTTTATTTTTTACTGACAATATTCATCAGGCACAAAAGCAGCCCGAGGCAGATGAAAGCACCAGGCGCCTCCACCATGAATGATAAGGGCTCATAGGAAGAACCGAACACCTCGGCACCCATAAGAGTGCCGCTTCCGAGGCTTTCGCGTACAGCGCTGATTGCTGTCAGCGAAAGGGTAAACCCGATGCCTATGCCAAGACCGTCTGCAACAGAAGGCACAATGGGGTTTTTGGAAGCAAATGCCTCGGATCTTCCAAGCACGATACAGTTTACCACGATCAAGGGGATAAATATCCCCAGCTCCTGGAACAACTGGTAGGTGTAGGCCTGCATCATCAGCTCAACCACTGTCACAAAGGTGGCTATAATAATGATAAAACATGCGATCCTGATCTTTGAAGGAATGACGCCGCTTAATATTGAAACCAGAAGATTGGCGCATACCAGCACGAATGTGGTTGCAAGCCCCATCCCTATACCGTTTTCAACCGACTTTGTCACTGCAAGCGTCGGGCAAAGCCCGAGCACCAGTCGAAATGGAGGGATCTCTTCCCATAAGCCTTTTACAAATTCCTGCCCGATGGTTTTTGCCATAATGGATTCACTCCTAGCCGGTAAAGGTTTTCACCTGGTCATTGATTTGCGATCTCTTCTCCTGGTAAATGTCGGCAGCCCTGCGCACGGCCTTGCAGACAGCGCGGGACGTTACAGTCGCTCCGGCAATGGCCGTTATGTCGCCGTCGTCGTCCTTTACCGCGAAATCCCCGTCAAGTTCCATTCCCTCGAACTCCCCTTTGAAGTCCTCGTTGGTTTCTACGGTTGCACCGATACCCGGCGTCTCATTATGCGTTGTAACCTCCACGCCGAAAATCTCACCTTTTTCAACGTCTATTGCAACAATCACTCCCACGTCTCCGCCATAGCCCGAGGCAGAGGTTTCAAGTGCAACCGTCCTGGGCTCGCCGTCAAATATTCCTACGAAAAAGTCCGTATCCTCATCATCAATACTAAGCGAGAACCTGTCTTTAACCGGGTCATTTTCAGCACCCTCCATGATCTTTTCAACGGCCGGTCCCTGGACGAATTTTAATACCTGGTTATCAATACGGTCCTCGGTCTTATTGTTCAGGGCCGCAAGCAATCCGCCGGACAGGCTGCTCAGCACCGTCAGGACGATGACCATTTTAACGATTTCACGCATGATGCATAATCCTTCCCATCGCTTTGGGTCTGATTTTTTGTATGATCGGATGAACCAGATTCATGATCAGGATAGCGTATATAACCCCGTCCACATGAGCGCCGATATTTCTTATAAGAACGGTTAAAAACCCGCCAAGAGCCCCGTATATGAGCATTGGCACAAAATTAACCGGCGAAGAGGAATCCTCCGGGGCAAGAAAAAAGGCTCCTATGAGGGTATATCCCGTAAGTATATGAAACCCCGGGCCTGCGTAAACCTCAGGATCATAAATACTGAAGCACAGGGCGGTGACAAACATGCTTACCAGAAAGGCAGCAGGAATTTCCCAGCGAATAAATCCCCTGGCAATCAAATATATTCCGCCTATGATCAGCCCAAGCCCGAATGTCGTGCCTATGCCGCCTGCCTGCCTGCCCAGAAGCAGACCCGCAGTGCTGAAGGATTCCAGGGCATCAGGGCCCATTGACTTGTAGAGCATAAGCGGGTATGCGGCATTAAAATCAAAGTTGTAGTCCACAAGGGCTGCGTTGAAATTAAGGTAAACCGGCCAGGAAATCAGAAGAATTGCATATGCTACCACCACCGGATTAAAAGGGTTGCCGCCTATTCCGCCGTAAATCTGTTTGCCTATCACAACGGCAATCAAAGTTCCTGTTACAACCACCCACCAGGGCACAACCGCGGGCATCAGCATCGCAAACAGAAGGCCGATCAATGCAGCGTTGCCGTCTCCGATGGTTACCGGCCGGCGCATGGCAAGGTTCATGGCAAGTTCCCAGGCCATGGCCGAGCCTACCGAAAGGGCAATCACCGCAAGAGCAGGAACTCCGAACTGCAGCAGGCCGGCTATAACCGCAATCATGGTGGCCGCAATTATGTTGTAGTACTTTGTGTTTACACTGCTCCCGTCATGCCAGAACGGGGCGTGTGATACTGTGAGCTTCATCCGATTAGGCATTTGCTTCCTCCGCTGCGTTCATGCGATTTACAGCATGTTTGGCCAGCCTGATAAACTGAAAGATCGGTATCCGGGACTCGCACACATACGCGCACAGCCCGCATTCTATACAGGAAAACAAAGAGGCGTTCTCTGCGGCCTGTTCGTATTCCCCGGCATCCATGTATCTAACCAATTCGTTTACCGGGATATTGACCGGGCAGATCCGAACGCATTCCCCGCAATTGGTGCAGGGGGTATCGGTTCCCTCCACTATAATATCTTTTCCCTGAACAATCACTGTATCAGTATCCTGCTCCACAGGCTGTTCCACTGAATACAGCGCGGCCCCTGTCATTGGCCCGCCTGCAATAAGACGATCACCTGCCTGAACCTTCTCTCCGACCGCATCAAGGATATCTGAGACCGGGGTTCCCATGGGCGCGGTTACAAGCCGGCGGGTGCCGTCTTTTTTCACAACGGTGATAACTTTTTCAAGGGGGATGGTACCGCTGTTGAATGCCTCGCCTATTGCAGAAACAGCTTCCGCAGTAAGAAGGGCTATCCCGCCCTGTTCTGTCTGCTCATAAAGCTGATGCCTCAGTATCATCTCCGGATGGGCCGATGGATAAACGTTGCCGACAGATCTAACGCCTGCAGCAGCGGAACCTGCTGCCTGGACCTGATTCTGGGCGACCGTGAGCACAACGTTCTGCACGCCGGTTAGTTTACGAAGTATGTCAATGCCGGACTTGATTGATGAAACGCCGGTCTTGATTACATATTGACTGGAAACGCTCATCAGATCCCGGTCAGCGCCGAGAATAACTATTGTTTTTACAGGCCTGCCGGGATCGATAAACCTGGCCAGATCCGGTTTGCCGGGAAGTGCATCAAGAAAACGTGCCGCCCCTTCGAGATCCGGACTCTTCGATATCTCCCTGAACCCGTCGTTTACTGCTTCCCCGCCCTGCTCTTCGATGTCTATGACGACGGCGGTCCTTTGTTTTTCCATCATTCCTATGAAAGGCGAAACCTCGGAGATTTTCCCGGAAACAGGGGATACGGTGTACCCTGCCGGCTCGTCTTCGAAAAGCTGCAGGCGCTGTCCGGCAGCCACCGAATCGCCCTTCTTGATAAGGGCGTCGCCCGCGTTTTTGAAAGCTGCATCTATAAACAGTGTAACCCGCTGTTTCGGCTCAACAGAAACCGGCTCTGACCTTACATCCTCTATTAAATCGTAGGTTAGCCTTGGTGCAGCGATTCCGAAAAAAGACCTCTTAATCATGGATCTCCCTTTGCTTGGGCTTGAATTTTATGGATGTTAAACCCCGGCCGCGCGAAAGATCAAAATCCGTGGCAGCTGGCGCAATCATCTTCCGCGGGTCCTGTTCCCATATCTTCATGGCAACCGATGCACTGGTCATGAAACGCATCAGTCCTGTTGCGTTCCCCGTGACAGTCACTGCAGTTCTCGGTTGTCGGGCCGCTTCCGAAATCAACGTGGCACTCTATGCACTGCTGATGGTAAGAGTCCGTAAGGCCCGGCATATCGTCGTCTCCGGTTTCACCGTGACATGCGTTGCAGTTCTGGGGCTCGTCATCGCTGTCTTCATCATACATATGATGACAATCTGTGCATGACAGCCCGTACCCGTCTACATGAGCATCATGGTCAAACAGCCCGTCTTCGCCGAGGGCGGGCTCATGGCTGCTTTCGGATGTGTGGCAGCTGCCGCACGAAATCTCCATGTCCACGTCCTCTTCGCTTTCCCATGCCACCTTGTGATGGCAGTCTGTGCACTCAAGACCGTAGCTTTCACTGTGGGTCATGTGGTCGAAAAGGACGTTTTCGCCGGTGGTCTCGTAGAAAACGCGTACCGGTTCTTCGGGATCCTGGGTATCTTCTGGCGCCCCGGTCTTCACCAGGCTGTAGGAGACAATCCCCACAACCAGGCAGGCCAGTACAATACCGTAAGCGAGTTTTCGTTCTTTGTTATCAGACATGTTCTGGCGATTCCTTTCAGAGGGCATGCTTTCCGAGTTGAGCCCGGCATCCATTCATCAGGCTGCCTTCGCCGCCTTCCGGACTGCCGAATAAATTACAGAAATTTAAACTACTGCATCTATTACGGAAGATCCCATTTGTCAAGCACTTTAAACAAATTTTCCGCAGATCGCCCCTAATCAGCCTTCCTGCGCAGGAAAGTCGGGACATCGAGCATGTCAAGGTCAAAATAGTCATCCATGCTGTTTCCTGCTTTTTTTCTTTTCTGTTCGCTGCCGGATTCCTTCTTCTGCTCTGCCTGCTGCTTCTGCTCCTGCTGCTCCTGCTGCTTTACCCGCCAGAAAGTTGGCTGGTTAAGGGTCTTTTCGTATTCCCTGTCTTCGGTGGTGTAATCGCGAACCCTTCCGCGCTTGACATCTTTTAACTGCCGCACCGACTTTCTGGGAAGATGCATATCCTCCCCGCTTTCCTCGCCTATGCCGGTGGCTATAACCGTGATACGCATTTCATCGCCAAGGCCGTCATCCATGGCTGTACCCCAGATGATCTCCACGTCATCGTCGCCGATTTCATTGTATATCCGCTCGGACGCCTCTATGGCTTCTTCCATTGTAAGTTCTGAGCTGCTCGTGATATTCATCAGCACACCCTTGGCTCCGGAAATGGAATTGTCCTCGAGAAGGGGATGGGAAATCGCCTTTTCCGCAGCCTCGATTGCACGGTTGTCGCCATCGGAAATACCTATGCCCATAATTGCCATGCCGGACTTGGACATGATGGTTTTGACGTCTGCAAAGTCCAGGTTGATCAGCCCCGGATGCATGATCAAGTCGGTGATGCCCTTTACGGAATGGTGAAGTATCTCGTCGGCCATCCTGAACATATCTATCAGGGTGGCGTTTTTTTTGGCAAGCCCGCGCAGGCGGTCGTTTGGAATTGTTATAACAGTGTCTGCAACCTCCTTTAACCTGGCTATGCCGTCTTCAGCCTGCTTGCTGCGCTTTTTTGCCTCGAACTTAAACGGTTTTGTCACGACAGCAACCGTAAGGGCGCCGACCTCCTTGCAGATCTCGGCAATAACCGGTGCGGCTCCGGTACCAGTGCCCCCGCCGAGGCCTGCTGCGATGAAAATCATGTGGCTTTCGCTCAAGGCCTCCCGGAGAAGATCGGCAGACTCCAGTGCGGCGTCCCTTCCCACGTTGGGGTCTGCACCGGCGCCCAGCCCCTGCGTGAGCTGCTCGCCAAGCTGGATCTTGGTGTTTGCCTTTGCATGGGCCAGGGCCTGGGCATCGGTATTGGCGGCAATAAATTTCACCCCGTTTAGCTGGGAGTCTATCATGTTGTTAACTGCATTGCCGCCGCCCCCTCCGATTCCGATAACTTTGATTTTTGCGGACTTTTCGTGGTCTACGTAGGTAAAATCCATATCCTGCCTCCTTTTATTTTTGGAGTTTTATGTCTTTTTTATGATTTCGGATTTGTTCCGAATTCCCGGTTTTCATCTTTTTACGGCCCTATATCACTTCATTGAACCACCTTTTCATGCGGTTTATGATCCTGTGGAAAATGTTTGTGTCCCGGATGCGGAACTTCTTTCGCTCCTCGTCTTTTGCCCCGTACAAGACCAAGCCCACGCCCGTGGCATACATGGGATTATTGACTACGTCGACCAGGCCGCTTATTCCGTGCGGCGTTCCCCTGCGCACCGGGACTTCGAAAACTGATTCCGCAACCTCCGAGATTCCGTCCAGAAGAGAGGCGCCGCCGGTGATAACAATCCCTGAGCCGATATCCTCGTTCATGGCAGATCGATTGACCTCCCTGCGAAGCAGGGCGAATATCTCCTCCACGCGCGGCTCCAGTATTTCAGCGAGGATCTGCCTGGGAAGTTTTTTTCCTTTCCTGCTTCCTATATCCGGCAGGTCGATGGTTTCGTCGCTTTTGATCCTGTCCGGGGCACAGGTGCCGTGGTCCTTTTTTATGCGTTCAGCTTCAGCCATCGGAACACGGAGACCCACTGAAATGTCGTTTGTCATGTTATTGCCGCCAAGCGACAACACAAAGGTGTGACGGATGGTATTGCCTGAAAATACGGCCAGATCGGTTGTCCCGCCCCCAAGATCTATAAGGCCTGTACCCACTTCGCGTTCCTCAGGAGTAAGAACGGATTCGCAGGAGGCAATTGGCTCGAGAATAATGTCGCATACGTCAAGGCCGGCCTGATTGGCGCATTTTACGATGTTCTGCGCTGAAGTCACTGCGCCGGTTACTATGTGAATCCTTGCCTCAAGCCTTACTCCGGCCATTCCCACGGGGTTCTGGATGCCGGCCTCGCCGTCTATTATGAATTCCTGGGGCAGCACATGGATGACTTCCCTGTCCATGGGAATGGCCACTGCACGGGCCGCCTCTATGACCCGGTTGACATCCGCCTGGGTAATTTCGCTGCCCTTGATGGCAATCACACCGTGGCTGTTGAACCCGGTAATATGCCCGCCCGCAATACCGGCATACACTGATGAGATTTCACACCCCGCCATAAGCTCGGCGTCCTGTACTGCCTTTTTTATGGAGTCAACGGTTGAGTCTATGTTGACCACAACCCCTTTGCGCAGCCCGATTGAAGGGTGACTTCCTATGCCTATGATATTTACATTCCCGCCGGACACTTCGGCAACCACCGTGCATATCTTGGTTGTGCCTATATCCAGTCCTACGACTATTTCTTCCTGATCTTTCACCTCAGGCCTCCTTTTGCCCCTTGATTAAAACCTTTTTCGCCTCCGCCGGCTTTGCCACGATCCTGTCCGGATACCTCAGATCAATTTCCTCGAACCGGGAAGAAGCCCCCCTGCGCTCCAGATATGAAAAGATTTTTGACAAACGCAGGTACTTGTTTTCGTATCCGCCAAATCCCATGTAGATTTTTTCCGCAGGGAAATCTTCGGTTATTACCGTCAGGCCGAGTTCACGGTCCACTTCTATTCGCTTAATCCTTTCTGCCGGAAGCACGCTTTCGGAACCTTTTCCCCGGGTGATCACCGACATCACGGATTCTGCAACCTTGCCGCCGTCTTTCCAGTCCCGGTATTCCGCTCCCTTTATCAAGGGAAGTTCGGTGAAATCACCGCTGCCTGCCTCCTTGAAAATTTCTCCGGACGAATTGACCAGAAATCGACTGCCCAGCTCGATAACCGCCATCGGCCTGTGCTCAGTAACGTTTATTGCAAAAGAATCCGGCAGGTCTCTTCTGATTTCAACCTCAGCAACCCACGGCAGGGCAAGAAGGCGTTTGCTGGCTGTGCTCAAATTTACAGAAAGTATATTTACTCCTTTTGATATCTTTGCGGCCTCAAGGATCTGCTTTTGGCCGAGCCTTTCAGCGCCTGTGATCTCGATGGATTCAGCCCTGAAATAACTGCAGCCTGTCAGCCAGCCATAGCCTGAGGCAAACACCAGGCCCATGACCCCGATTGCCGCGGCAACGGAAAGTCCCTTCAAAAGGGTCACAGGCCATCGGTCAGAAAAACTCCGTGTCTGGACGGCTGTGTTACTGTAACGGTTTTCCGGCTGCCGTTTACTGTTCATATTATTGCTCACCCACGGTTATTATCTCTGGTTCAAGCTCAACTCCGTGTGCAATAAATACCTTTTCCCTGACCTTTTCCATGAGTCGCAGAATGTCTGCTGCATTTGCCCCGCCAAGATTTACAATAAAATTGGCGTGGATCTCTGACACCTGGGCATCTCCTATCCTCATGCCCTTTAACCCGGCATGGTCAATTAATCTTGCCGCAGGCATGTCCGCGGATGGATTTTTAAACGCGCATCCCGCGGAAAAACCGGCCGGCTGGCTTTGCCTTCGCAACTCCCGCATACGCCGGGCCTCGGCTGCCTGCTCCCTGCCGTCGGCGGGTATAAGCCCGAATAAGCCGGCAAGCACAATGGGTTCGCGGTCGCTTTTCCCAATCACGGACCGGTCCCATTTCAGGCTCCTGTATGTAAACGAAAGGGATTTTGCAGGAATGGTGACTGTTACATCAGGCGCATTCAGCACATCAATTGCCGCCAGCACCGATTCCATTGATCCCTGCCTGGTGCCTGCGTTCATGACCACTGCACCTCCCACTGTGCCCGGGATCCCTACGGCAAAGTTCATCCCGGCCAGGTTGTTTTCCAGCGCATACCTGCACAGGGCGCTCAGCCCTGCGCCCGCTCCCGCGCGGACCAGCACCCTGTCTGTGCTTGATTCAACGGTTTCTATTGCTGAAAACCCCTTTTCCAGGGAAACCACGACCCCTCTGATGCCCTTGTCCTTTACCAGCAGGTTGGTTCCGCCGCCGAGCACGAACCAGTCAACACCGGCCTGTTCCACCAGGCCGAGAAGATCCTTGAGTTCTCTGATATCCGCGGGCATGGCCATGGCATCCGCAGGACCTCCAACCCTGAAATAAGTGTGACGGGCCATGGGAACATCAAAGCGGACCCTTTCACCGAATTTTTCGGCAAGCTGCTTTTTAAACTGGCTTGTTAACAAACCTGATTCCCCGTTGATAAAAAACGGATTTACTTTCTGCTGAGCCGCTCGCACAGAGCATCTCCAACCTGCCATACATTCCCCGCGCCCAGGGTCAAAACTATATCGCCCTGCTCCAGGATTTTCTCCAGCTGATCCAGGGCCGCCTCCATGTCGTCTGCCGCATGCGCCCGCTTATGGCCATGAGCGCATATGGCGCCGCAAAGCTCATTATGGTCAACCCCCTTGATTTCCCGTTCGTTTGCAGCATACACGGGCATAACAATAAGGACGTCGGACTGGTAAAAAGACCTTGCAAACCCGTCAAACAGGGCGCTGGTCCTGCTGTAGCGGTGGGGCTGGAATACAACCACCAGCCGCCTGTCAGGCCAGCTTGTCTTGATAGCCTCCAGGGTGGTCTTTATTTCCGTGGGATGATGGCCGTAGTCGTCTATAATCTTTATTCCGCCCGTCTCTGACCTTTCTTCCAGACGCCGCTGAACACCTTCAAGGCTTTCAAGGGATGCGCGGATGGTTTCAAAGGGAATTTCCAGTTCATGGCCCACAGCTATTGCCGCCAGGGCGTTTGAAACATTGTGCCTGCCCGGAAGGTTCAAACTCACGTCTCCCAGGTGCACGCCCTGGTGATAGACCGAAAAACCGCTTTTTGCGCCCCGGAAAACCAGAGCAGCTGCCTGAAAATCAGCCTGGGCTGAAAGGCCGTAAGTGATACAGCGTTTTTTTATCTCAGGGATAAGGTCCTGCACGTGTTCGTTGTCCAGACACAAAACAGCCAGGCCGTAAAACGGCAGCCTGTCAATGAACTGCAGGAACACCTGCTTTATCTCCTCAAGATCGGTGTAAAAATCAAGATGCTCGAGATCGATGTTCGTAACAACTGAAATGGTGGGCGAAAACTTGAGAAACGATCCGTCGCTTTCATCCGCCTCGGCAACGATGAAGTCGCCTCTGCCCAGAACCGCGTTGCTGCCGATGCTTTTGAGCTTGCCTCCTATAACAACCGTGGGATCCATACCTCCGGCCTCGAGCACTGCGGCCATCATCGAAGTAGTTGAGGTCTTTCCGTGGGCCCCGGCAACAGCAACGCTGTATTTAAGGCGCATGAGTTCGGCAAGCATCTCCGCTCTCGGTATCACGGGCACGGATGCGGCCAGTGCCGCGCTGACCTCTGCATTTTCGCGGTTGATGGCAGATGATGTAACCACCACGTCTGCATCTTTCACGTTTTCAGGGCTGTGTCCGACAAATATTTTCCCGCCCAGGCCCGTCAGTCGTCTGGTGATATCTGACTCAGAAATGTCAGAGCCCGAGACCCGGTAGCCCAGGTTGAGCAGGAGCTCGGCGATTCCGCTCATGCCAATGCCGCCTATGCCAACGAAGTGTATATGATACTGCTTTCGATACATGCTATCCCCTGCCCTGCTTTTTTTGCCGATGCTTTGCCGTCAATGAAGCCGCTATTTCATCGACAATCAAGGAGGCTGCATCAGCACGGCCTGCATTTTCCGCAGCGGCGCAGAATCTTTTAAACGAGGCTTCATCCTCTTGGTAATACTGCAGGCGCCGTGCAAGCTCCCGTCCGTTTAAGTCCTTCTCGTATATTATCTCTGCAGCTCCTGCAGACTCCAGCCCCTCGGCATTTGCCGCCTGGTGGTCGTCTGCCGCATGGGGAAACGGTACAAAAACCGCAGGAAGCCCCACCGCTGCAATTTCAGCCACCGTTGATGCCCCGGCCCTGCATACTGCCAGGTCTGCCTGCTTATAAACGCTTTCCATATCGTTAAAAAATGCAGACACTGTGGCCTCCACTCCCATGGATTCATAGGCCAGCCGCACGGTTTCTTCGTCCCGGGTGCCTGTCTGATGTATCACCCTGAATTTCTCGGGATTTGTTATATGCGAAAACGCTTCGGTCATTGCCGTGTTTATAGCGCTTGCCCCCTGGCTTCCTCCCAGGACAAGCACGGTGAACTGATCTTCAGGGTCTTTTCCTTCGACCTGCATTCTGGCCTTCGCGCATCTGCGGATTTCACTTCGGACAGGATTTCCTGTATACACGATTTTGCCGGGATTGCTGCCGATACAGGTATCTTTAAAAGACACAAACACGAGTTTTGCAAACCTGCCAAGCCAGCGGTTTGTCATCCCGGCAATCCGGTTCTGCTCATGGATAAACCCGGGTATTCCCGACAGGGATGCCGCGACCAGAACCGGGGCAGAGGAATAAGCTCCCATGCCCAGAACCGCATCAGCGCGAAAGCTTTTCAAAAGCCTCAGGGACTGGAAAAGCCCCCTGGGCAGAACAGTCAAAGCCCCCATCTTTTTCAAAAGTCCCATCCCCTTGAAACCAGAGGCGGAGATTTCCGAGATTTCAAAGGATCTGTCAGCCAGAACAGTTCTCTCCACAGGCCTGCCGGTGGTTATGAAAAGAACCCTGGACCCGGAAGAGCGCTTCATCAACTCGTCTGCCACCGCTATACCGGGAAACAGGTGGCCGCCGGTCCCGGCTCCCGCGATAACAAGACGCATAACGAAATCCCCGGGATTAAGCGGGCTTTCTGCTTTCGCCCCGTCTGCGCCCCTGTGGCCGGCCGAATTCATTTTTCCCTCGCGTTGGCGATATTCATAAGTATGCCTATACATCCAAGGTTAAAAACCAGCGACGAACCTCCGTAACTCAGAAACGGAAGGGTCAGCCCCTTGGTCGGCAGCAGACTCAGGTTGACCCCCATGTTTACGACAGCGTGAAGGCCAATGGCCGCAGTGATACCGAAGGCGAGCAGTGAGCCGAAATAGTCCGGGGCATCAGCAGAAATCTTCATTCCGCGCAGCAGAATAACAATGTATAGCCCCAAGACCATTAAAACCCATATTAGGCCGCCTTCTTCGCCGATCACCGAAAAAATGAAATCCGTGTGGGGTGTCGGCAGATAAAACAGCTTCTGATAGCCTTCACCGAAGCCTTTGCCGAAAATCCCCCCCGAACCGAATGCCATCAGAGAGTGTATTATCTGGTAGCCGTCATCCTTTGGTACTTTCCACGGGTCGAGAAACGTCATGTAACGCCTTATCCTGTAGTCCGCGGAAAACAGAAGCCATAGCGCAGCCGGCATTATAATTAAGACCGCGGATGCCAGGTGCCTGAGCGGAACTCTGCCTGCAAACATTATGATCCATGCAAGTATCCACAGCAGTGCCACGGTTCCGAAATCCGGCTGCAAAAGTATCAGAACCGTAAACACGCAGAGCACCAGAAAATGCGGAAGAAAACCTATAGAAGCCTCCGCGACCTTTTCCTGCTTTTTGGAAAGCGAATATGCCATGAACACTATCAGCGCCAGCCTTGCAAATTCAGCCGGCTGAAACTGCAATCCGGCAATTCGCAGCCACCGGGTGGCCCCGCCCGCCGAATGACCGACGTCAGTAAACAGCACCACCGAAAGCATAACCACTGCGGCCAGTAGCATAAAGTAGCTCAATTTCAGAAAAATCCTGTAAGGGAGGACAAACAGCACCAGCATGGCGCAAAACCCCAGGGCCAGGTTTGCTAACTGCCTTGAAAAAAAATGGTACTCGTCTCCGTACAGCCTCAGGGCAAGCTCGCTGCTGGCGCTGTAAACCATTGCAGCCCCGATGACGCTCAGAATCAGGACCGCAAAAAGCAGCACAGGATCAGGAAAACCTGTTTTCAGTTTACTTTTTTCCATGCTGTTTTCCATCTACGTCGCTTCCCAGGCTCAGGACGGCCCGCTGAAAATCCTCGCCCCTGCGGGCATAGCTTTCATACATGTCAAAACTCGCACAGGCCGGAGAAAGCAGCACCGTGCCTCCTGCAGAAGCCAGCCCGCCGGCTTCTGCAACAGCCTCATCCATGGATAAAGCGCGCCTGGTCTCAACAATTTTGCCCAGCTCCCTGTATATCGTATCCGCAGCCTCGCCCATCACGACCAGGGCCTTTGCATGCCGCCTGATTGTTTCAGCAAGGCTTCCGTAACCCCCGCCCTTGTCCCTGCCGCCGAGAATAAGGACAACAGGCGCCTCCATTGCCTCCACAGCCCTGGCCACTGCGTCCGCGTTTGTGGCCTTGGAGTCGTCGTAATAATTGATCCCGTTGATACAAGCCACCCACTGCATCCGGTGGGGATCAGGTTTAAAATCACGAAGGCCGTCCCTGACGCCTTTCAGGTCCGCACCCGCTGCAAGGGCGGCAAGGGCGGCAGCAGCCGTGTTTTCCAGATTATGCCTGCCCGGCAGAAAAACATCCCTGCCTGCTATAACTGCCTTTCCTGTGTGCGGGGTACAGATGCTGATCTCACTTCCGTCGATCCATGCATTGCATTCACCACCGGCGTCAGAGTTAAAAAAGCACCTGCGGGAGTTTATGTTTTCTGTGAGCTCCATTACCAGGGGATCTGCAGCATTTAGCACCGCTGTGTCCCTGCCGGTCTGTTTTGAAAAAAGTTTTGCCTTGGACTCGCCGTATGTGCGTAAATCCGGATACCTGTCAAGGTGATCAGCAGTTATGTTTAACAGCACCCCCACCGCGGGATGAAAACTCTCGGCCGTGTCAAGCTGGAAACTGCTGATTTCCGCAACAACAACATCGGCGCCCTGTTCGCCGTTTGCGTATGATATAAGCGGCGTGCCCAGGTTTCCGCCCACAAACGCTGTCAGCCCTGATTTTTCCAGCATCAGCCCGATCAGCCGGGTGACCGTGGACTTGCCGTTGGTTCCTGTTACCGCAACAACCGGCGTGTTTATAAACCTTGACGCCAGCTCGATTTCGCCTGTTACCGGCACCCCGGCCTTGCGGGCCGCTCTTACCTGTTCGATGGTATGGGGCACCCCGGGACTTAAAACAATTAAATCCGCATTTTCAAACGCATCAGGCCCGTGCCGGCCGAGCTCAACCCTAGCGCCCGCCTGCCTGAGGGACCCGGCGACATCGCCCAGTTGTTGTTCAGACGCGCTGTCTGAAACCGTCACCCTCGCCCCTTGCCTAAGCAGGAACTCAGCCATGGCCTGCCCTGTTTTGCCAAGGCCGACAACTGTTATATGCTTGCCGGCAAGCTGCATTGAAAAAAAACTCCGGTCTTCGGATTTCGGATTTCGTGTTTTAAATATTTCATCTCTGCTATCGCAGTTTAAGTGTACTGATTGCCACCAGGGCAAGCATGATTGCAATCAGCCAGAAACGCACGATCACCTTGGGTTCTGCCCAGCCCTTGAGCTCGAAATGGTGATGCAGCGGTGCCATTTTGAAAATCCGCCTGCCCCCGGTAATCTTGAAATAACCAACCTGCAGCATCACTGAAAGGGCCTCCACCACGAAAACCCCGCCCACGATTATCATCAGGATTTCCTGCTTTGTTATAACCGCCACAGCTCCAAGTGTCGCACCAAGGGGCAGTGAGCCAACATCGCCCATGAAAACCTCGGCCGGATAGGTGTTAAACCACAAAAAACCCAGCCCCGCCCCTGCAAGGGCCCCGCACAGTATTGTCACCTCGCCGCAGCCTGATACATAATTGATCTGGAGGTAGTCGGATATATGAACATGACCCGCCACGTAAGCAAAAAGCATGTAGGTGGCAGAAGCAATCACCACCGGCCCGATTGCCAGGCCGTCCAGTCCGTCAGTAAGATTGACCGCATTCGAGGTCCCAACGATAACCAGCACCACCAGGACTATATAACCTGCGCCCAGTTCAGGTTCAGCACCCTTGAAAAACGGTATAGTGATACTGCTGGGAAAATCCGGATTCATGTAGAGCACGGCACCGGCAACCCCTGCCGCAAGAATCTGCATGGAAAATTTTTCCCATGCCTTCAGGCCGCGGTTTCGTTTCTGGATCTGCTTCATGTAATCATCTGCAAACCCTATTAAAAAATAGCTCACGAGAATGAAAATCACGATCCAGGCATAATGATTGCCGAGATCCACCCACAGCAGGGTCGAAATCAGCACTGCAGGCAGAATCAGGACTCCCCCCATAGTGGGGGTCCCTGCCTTGTCCCTGTGCGAGTCCGGGCCCAGGCGGCGTATGTATTGGCCTATCTGCTTTTCCCTTAGCTTTTCGATCACCCAGGGTCCGAGCACAAAACAGATGAGAAAGGCTGTCAGCCCGGCATAAATCGTTCTGAACGTGATGTAGCGAAACACGTTGAACGCTGTTATCTCAGTATGCAGGGAGTATAACAGGTGATAAATCATTCCGGCTCCGCCTCCCGGCCTTCCGGATCTGTGGCATGGGTGCTTGCATCTGCAGTGAGCCGGGCTACGATTTCATCCATTCCCGTGCTCCTGGACCCCTTGATAAGTATCCAGTCCCCCGGCTCAAGCCATTGTTCAAGGTCTTTTATGATGTCTTCCTTTGCGCCCACGAACACATCCCCGCCTTTCATACCGGAACTCCTGGCACCATGCGCCACCCTGTAGGCAAATTCACCCGCAAGGTAAAGCCTGTTGATGCCTGCGTCCGCAGCCAGTCTGCCTATATCCTCGTGCAATTCTTCCGCCGCGTCTCCGAGCTCCAGCATGTCGCCGGCCACCAGTATGCCGCGTTTTCTGTCGCTCAATGCGGCAAGGGAGGCTATGGCAGTTTTCATGGAGCCGGGATTGGCGTTATACGTGTCGTCTATTATGTAGGCGCCGGTGCCTGTCCTGTATACCGCCATCCTTCCGGAAACCGGCCGGAATTCGGCCAGCCCCGCGCTTATGTCTGCGGCTGAAACTCCCATGAGATAACCCACTGCAGCCGCTGCCATGGCGTTGTAGACCATGAAGCGCCATCTGACCGGTAGGGTCACGCTTACGGATTCGCCGGGCAGAACCAGTTTAAAGCAAACCCCGTTTTCGCGCTGTTCAATATCTTCCGCGCGGATTTCCGCCGTGCTGCCGCATCCGTAAAAGACCACCCGGCGGTCCGTGCGTGATGCAAGCCATTGACCGTAATCGTCATCAGCATTGATCACTGCCGTTCCCCCGGCATTGATGTTCTCCAAAATTTCAGCCTTGGCTTTCGCCACTGCATCTATACTGCCGAGCCCTGCCAGATGCGCCGGACCGATGTTGGTTATCACGCCTATATCAGGCCGGCAGATTGCGGAAAGCCTGTGGATTTCACCGGGGTTATTCATACCAAGCTCAACCACCGCTGCCTGGTGCTCTGAGTTAAGCTGCAGAAGAGTCAGGGGCAGTCCGATCTCGTTATTGAAATTGCCCGGCGTCGCCAGCACATTGTAATTACGGCCAAGAACCGAGGCGGCCATTTCCTTGGTGGTGGTCTTTCCGTTGGAACCCGTCACCGCGGCCACGGCAAGTCCCGCCCGGTTCCGCTGGTATGCCGCCATGGCTCCCAGCGCACTTACAGTGTCATCAACTGCTATGCATGCCACTTTTCCGGTCCTCCATTGCGAAATAGGAAGAGTATCCACCCTGTTTTCATGAACAATTACGCACCTGACCCCTTCAGCAGCCACATTAGAGAGAAAATCATGACCGTCGTAGCGATGGCCGGGTATGGCCACGAAAATCTCGTCCGGACCGATCTTTCTCGAGTCAATGCCAACACCCGAAAAAACTCCTTTGTCCGCTGCAGCAAGCAACCGTCCGCCGGTTGCTTCCAGCACGTCATCAATTGTCCACGATATGGGTTTTGTCATTCATACACCATGAAAGCACCTGTTCGGCCTCCAGCCGGTCATCAAAGGCCACGGTGTCTTTTCCTATTATTTGATAGGTTTCATGCCCCTTGCCTGCTATCAAAACCGCATCTCCGGGTTTTGAGGCCCTTATCCCCAGCCTGATAGCCTCTCTGCGATCAGGTTCCACAACAAAAACCCCCGGTTCGAAATCCGGAGTCAACGACACCGGTGATATCCGGGTAAGGCCGGAGAAACCTTTGACAATATCTTCTATGATTCTTTCGGGCTCCTCTGTGCGCGGATTATCCGAAGTCACAACCGCGAGGTCCGAGTATCTGGCGGCAATTTTTCCCATGGACGGTCGTTTCCCGGGATCCCTGTCACCGCCGCAGCCGAAAACACAGATCACCCTTCCCTCGACTATTTCCTTCAGGGTCAGAAGCACGTTTTGCAGGGCCGCCGGGGTGTGGGAAAAATCCACGAACACGTGCCTTTCCAGGGTGTTTGGAATCCGCTCCATGCGGCCGGGAACCGAGACAAAAGTTTCAATGCCCCGGCGCAGGAGTTCCGGTTCTACACCAAGGGCTGAAGCAGCTCCTGCGGCGCAGAGGATGTTTTCTATATTAAACTGACCCACCAGGTTGGAATGAAACGGATAAGGCACACCTTCGAGCATCAAACTGCCGGAAATCCCGCTCTGGTCGAATCTGAGTTCTGTTGCCCGGATTGAGGCCGCATCAGAAAGTCCCACGCGTATCTGCCTGACGCTTTCAAGTCCGGCTGCCAGTTCGCGGCCCTTTGTGTCATCAATATTGATGACCGCGCAGGCCCCGGAGCCCTGAGTATAATCGGTGAAAAAACGCTTTTTTGCCGCCCAGTAACTGTCCATGTCACCATGGAAATCAAGATGATCCTGACTCAGGTTCGTAAAAACCCCCGCCGCGAACCTGCAGCCGGCAATCCGTTCCAGGGCGACGCCGTGGGAGGAGACCTCAAGGATGACATGGGTTACGCCCGCTTCCTGCATTTCTGCAAGCATGCCCTGCAGATCCGGAGCCTCCGGAGTGGTCAGCCCGCTTTTTACGGTTCTTCCGGCATAATGGTAGTTTACGGTACCTATCACCCCAGAATTGAGTCCTGCCTGCCGCAGGATGTGGTCAAGAAGAAAAGCAGTTGTGGTTTTCCCGTTGGTTCCCGTCACCCCGATAAGGGTCATTTTCCTGGAAGGATGGCCGTAAAATGCTGCTGAAGTCTCAGCAAGCGCAAGACGTGGATTTTTAACCTCTATTACACAGCAGTTCGTTTCCAGCGGACGCTGCGCCACAACTGCCGCCGCTCCCCGGGCCACGGCGTCTTCTGCAAAATCATGGCCGTCTGTCCGGCTGCCTGCAATGGCAAAAAACACCCCTCCGGGCTTTACCAGATCTGAACGATAATAAATTCCGGTCACCTGCATATCACCCGAGGCCAGGCCCTCTGCATGCAGGGCTCTGAGATTTCCGGCGCCGACCTCTTCTATGAGTTCAGCAAGTTTCATGCCCCTTCTTCTTCTCCTCCGTCGCCGTCTTTTCTTTTGGCGACAACCGGCGCAATATCCATGTAATTAAAGGATTCACTAACAATCTCGGCAAAAGGCGGACCGGCGACCATCCCGCCGTAATGACCCACCTGGGGCGCCCTTACCACCACCAGGACAGCCAGCTCAGGGGACTCTACAGGGGCGAACCCCGCGAAAACCGCGTTGTATTCGCTGTCCTCATAGTTGCCCCTTGCATTGAGTATCTGCGCGGTTCCGGTTTTGCCGCACACCCTGTAACCCTTTGGCGAAGCCTGTGGCCCCGTCCCGTCTGGCTCGGTGACTGCCTTCATCATGTTTTTCACCTGCCCGGCGGTTTCAGGAGAAATCGCCCGCCTTACCACCTCCGGCTCGAAGCGCTTGTAAATGCTGCCGTCCTGGTTTTTTATGGCACTGGCGAGCCTTGGCTTCATAAGAATACCGTCATTTGCGATCGCCGACACCGCCGTAAGCAGTTGTACGGCTGACACCGTGATTCCCTGGCCGAAGGCTATGGTCGCATTATCCACCGCACGCCAGTTGTTGTAATGCCTCAGCCGGCCGGAAGCCTCAGCGGGTGCGTTTATGCCTGTCTTTTCCCCGAAGCCGAATTTGGTAAGGGTGTCATAGAGGGTTTTAGGGCCGATGGACTGCGCGATCTTTACCGCGCCTATATTGCTGGAATATTTGACCACCTCCCCGAGGCTCAACTCTTCATGAGGCCTGGTATCCTTAATAGTAAAGTTTTCTGCATTGTACTTTCCGTCTTCACAGTCAAGCATGGTATTCGGTGAATACAGTCCGGATTCCAGCGCCGCTGCAGCCAGGAAAATCTTGAGGGTTGAGCCGGGTTCAAACTCTCCGGCCACTGCCCTGTTACGCCACGTTTGCTTCGGAAACCTGCTGTATGCGTTGGGATTGAAAAAAGGATAATGCGCAATGGCCCGGATTGCACCGGTCTGAGGGTCCATGGCCAGGGCCATGCCTGATTCAGCATTTGATTTGAGCACTGATTTTTTTAATGCTTCTTCCGTGGTATACTGGATATTAGCATCCAGCGTCAGGGCCAGGTTCCTGCCCTCCCTGCCCTGCTTTTCAGGTTCCGTCTTCTGGAAAATCCGGCCGAGGGCGTCCTTGACAACCGTCCACTGCCTCATCTCTCCTTTGAGATGATCATCAAAAGAATATTCAAGCCCCTCCAGGCCGTTTCCGTCAATTCCGCAAAAGCCCAGCACCTGTCCTGCCAGCTCCTTGTTGGGATATACCCTGGAATAATTGTTTACCAGCTCCAGCCTGCCGCCCAATTCCCGGTTCAAGGCCTCTGCCCTGTCAGGCGATACGTTGCGCTTAATCCAGAGAAACGGCTTGTTGGAACGCAGCTTTTTCATCACCTGCTTTCTGTCCATATCCAGCCTGTCAGCCAATACAGACGCGGCTTTTCCTTGATCCTGAATCCTGGACGGATGCACCCCTATGGACACCACGCCTGTGCTTACTGCAAGCTCCCTGGAGTTTGCGTCATATATGGTCCCGCGCTTTTCGCGCATTTTTACAGAACGGCTGTACTCACCGGAAGCACGCTTGGAAAGGCGGGGCTCCTCGAAAATCTGAAGATAAACAGCCTTGCCCGCAATCACGGCGTAGCAGAGGATCAGAAAACAACAAACCCAGGCAATCCGCCTGTTGCGCCCGGTGATGCGGTTTTTTCCTGTTTCATTGCCGTTCATGGAATTATCACTATCTGTTCTGGTTTTGGCGTTATAAGCCCGTGTTCCTGTTTGGCCCTGGCGCCCAGCACCTGGTGCGACTTCAGCCTTCTTCTCTCGATCATGAGTTTTTTCCTGGTCTCAAGAAGGCTTTCCTGCCTTGATTCAGCCCGTACGATTTCGTAGCCCGCTCTCCTGCACTGCACAGCGCACCAGGTATCAAAAAACATCTCTGCGGCCATGAGCGCGACAAGGGCCAGGGCCGCGGCGATCCTGCGCGGCGTGAGAATCGGCCTTGTCTGCTTTTTATTTGTGCTCATGGCATCTCCTGCAAATATCCGCGGCGGTTTTAATAAAGTTTTTCAGCCGCCCTGAGCTTTGCGCTTCTCGACATTGGATTGGCCCGGATTTCTGCCTCAGAGGGCTTTCTGACCTTGCGGGTCAGAACTTTTAACGCCGGCTTTTTGCCGCAGGCGCATACGGGAAAATCCGGCGGACACTCACATCCCGCGGCAAACTTATTGAAACGGCGCTTCACTATCCGGTCCTCCAGGGAATGAAAAGAAATCACGCATATCCGCCCCCCGGGCTTCAGATGCGCCACAGCTTCATCAAGAAAAGAGTCGAGAACTTCGAGTTCTCGGTTTACTGCTATGCGAAGGGCCATGAAGGCCCTGGTTGCGGGGTGAATTTTCCGGCCTGCCGCTGCTTTTGCCCCGACTGCATCTTTTACTATGCCTGCAAGCTGGCCGGTGGTCTCAATTGGCGAGGCCTTGCGGCGGTTGTCAATCTTCCTGGCTATCCGCCCTGCCTGCCGCTCTTCTCCCAGCTCCCTGAAAATACGGGTAAGGCGCTTTACCCCGGCCGTATTTACTATATCTGATGCTGTCTGCGGATTCTGCGGATCCATCCGCATATCAAGAGGTTCATCCTTTCTGAAGGAAAAACCCCTGCCCGAGGATTCAAGCTGATCATAAGAAAGCCCCAGGTCTACGAGAATCGCGTCAACTGTGTCGATTCCGAGCGAAGAAAGGATATGAGGAAGGTTTACAAAATTATCATTAACCAGGCGGACGTTGTCGGCCATGGGCGCGAGCAGAATACCTGCATTCTCAACTGCTTCGGGGTCCTGATCGATTCCTATGAAAACCCCGCCCGGCAGAATCTTTTCAACAATGGCCATGGCATGCCCCCCGCCACCCAGGGTGCAGTCGACCACTAATTTTCCCGGTGCACAATTAAGGTAATGGAGCGCTTCCTCGCGCATTACGGGAACATGCTGGTAAGCCATGGTCTACAGCCCTAGTCTGGCAATTTCGTTGGAAACCTCCTCATCTTTCATATCCTCTTCGCGCAGCTTGCGTTTCTCCTCATTCCAGTTGTCCAGAGACCAGATTTCAAAATGATCAAGAACGCCGACCACTACGATGTCTTTTTCAAGGTTCGCGTACTCCCTCAGGGATTGAGGGACAAGGATACGACCCTGCTTGTCAAGAGGGCACTCGGCTGACTCGCCAATAAAAATACGCCTGAAACGCCTCATGGCCGGGCTTTTTTCCGCCATCTGAAGGATTTTCTCCTCCACTGCTTCCCAGCTCTTGTAGGGGTAGGCCACCAGGCTTTTCTCATCGAGGCCCGGACCGGACAGCACCAGTCCGCTGCCCCCGTTATTCCTAATGACTTCCCTGAACCGGGAGGGAATATTGATGCGGCCCTTGGCATCGATTGTATGGTATGAACTCCCTCTAAACATTTCCCTCCCCTGTCAACCACTTTGCACCACTTTCATCCCAAATTTACAGTAACAGGAGGGTTTGTCAAGGAAAAAACTCAGACTTTCTTTAATTTTTATATGTAATTTTAGTAAGTAACAAAAAAGGGTTTTAGTGGGTGAAAGTGGTTTAAAATATGATACCTTTTTTTGCGGAGGCAGCCCGAAACGATGCCAGCCCCGGCATTCCGGCAATCCTGACCTGTTTTCTTAAAAATCAAGGTCGGGAATTTCTTACCTGTACTGAGCGATTTTCAGGTTTATCGAAGATAAAGGGAAGCCTATGCTGAGCTATAGTCAATTATGCAAGGCATGCGCTGACACAGCAGGTGCGACAAAATTGAAAATCGGCCGGGTTTTAAATTTTTAAAACTATAAATGGTTTAAATCCTTTAAAATAATATAAAAATAAAATTTTCAAAAATTTGAACCGCTGAGTTTAGATCTTATGCAAGTCTTTGCAGCTTGACGAGCGAATGGATAATCTTTAATATAAATCCGGTTTCTTTCGTTTATCCCAAGATACAAGGAGAAGAAAATGGCAGTTATCACCATTACAAGCGAATACAAGGCAGGCGGACAGCGTGTGGCAAAAGGGGTTGCAGACAGGCTGGGCTTTGCATTCATCGGCGACAAGCTGGTGGCGGAAGTGGCAAAACAGTTAAACATATCAAAGCACGAGGCTGAAACATTTCTAAAGCCCGGAAGCTCTTCCGTGCTGAGATACCTGGACCGCTATACCTGCTCGATTGTCCAGAAGGTTGTGGACAGGGAGCACGGCTGCCTTGATGACAGCACCTATTATGAGAAGACCAGAAAGCTTGTCGAAGACATCTACAAAAACGAAAACACGGTTATACTGGGCTGGGGGGCGCAGTGCATTCTTCAGAAAAAGCCCGAAACATTCCACGTGCTTTTGAAAAAAGAACACGAGAAAAAGGTCAGCGAAACAATGGAGACACTCAACTGCTCCCGCAAAAACGCGGAGCAGCAGATCAGAAACGATGAAGAGGAAAAAAAGGCCTACATAAAAAAATACTTCAATGCGGACTGGGAGGATCCTTCCCTTTACAACCTTATACTGGACATGGAAAACTACACCCCCGACTCTGCAATTGACCTGATATGCAGCAAGGCCGGCGGGCAGATAACCCCGCAGCAGTAATAAAAAACTGCGCGGGCCCATAAACATGGAAAAATATGACGTAATCATAGTCGGAGGAGGGCCTGCCGGCCTGTTTTCCGCCTGGTATCTGGCAGAAAACTCAGGGCTAAAGGTTCTTTTGCTGGAAAAGGGCAAACGGCCCGACAAACGAAGGTGCAGGATCGATGACACAAGCCGGTGCCCCGAATGCCGCCCCTGTGACGTATTGTGCGGCATAGGCGGGGCGGGCCTTTTCTCCGACGGAAAGCTAAACTTTATCCCCAGGCTCGGCAAAACCGATCTCACCCAGTTCATGCCCCCTGCGGACGCCCAGGCATTGATTGACGAAACAGAGTCCATTTTTGACATATTCAAAATGACAGGCCCCGTGTTTCCCACTGACCTGCAGCAGGCAAAAAATCTGCGCAAGAACGCGAGAAAACACGGCATAGACCTGCTTATAATACGCCAGAAACATCTGGGCAGCGACCGGCTGCCCGAGTATATAGGCGGCATGCAGGCAAGCCTGGAAAAAACAACTACCATCCGAACCATGGAGCCGGTCACAGACGTCGTGCCGGAGGCGCCCGGGAGAATCCGCGTGGTTTCGGAAAAAAGCCAGTATCTCGGTGATTCCGTGATCCTTGCACCCGGCAGGGCGGGGGCGGACTGGATTTCGCAGCTTGCCCGCAGATGCGGCATCAGCATGCACCAAAGGGGAATAGAGGTGGGCGTGCGCGTTGAAGTCCACCGTGAAATAATGGATGACCTGTGCAACGTGATCTACGACCCCACCTTTTTTATCCAGACCGCAAAATACGACGACGAAACCCGCACCTTCTGCACCAACAACGGCGGCTTTGTCAGCCAGGAAAACTACCACGGGTTTGTATGCGTAAACGGACATGCCTACATGGACCGCAAGTCCGACAACACCAACTTTGCGTTTCTGTCAAAGGTGGTTTTAACCGATCCTGTTACTGACAACCAGGCATACGGCGAGTCCATAGGCAGGCTTGCATCGCTTATAGGAGGGGGAAGCCCGCTTCTCCAGCGGATGGGTGACTTGAAACGCGGCAGGCGCAGCACCTGGGCGCGGATCCAAAAAAGCTCCATCAGGCCCACCCTGAAAAACGTGGTCTGCGGAGATATCGCAATGGCTCTTCCCGAACGGATCCTGACAAACATCATGGAGGGCATGGACAAGCTAAACCAGGTGGTGCCGGGCGTATCAAACGATGAAACCCTGCTTTACGCCCCGGAAATCAAGTTCTTCGCCACCCAGGTTGAAACAAAAGACACACTGGAAACCTCTGTCCCGGGACTGTTCGTGGCAGGAGACGGCCCCGGGGTGGCCGGAAACATAGTGTCTGCAGCAGCCACCGGCCTGATTCCGGCAAAGGAAATAATCAGGAGAAAAAAAAGCTAAGCCCTTATCCTGAGGCCCTCTCCCGGCCTGGGGACAAAAACCTCGAAACCTTCCTTTTTAAGAGTCCCGGCAAATGAATCCATCTGGTCTTCTTCGCCGTGGACCAGGGCAATTCGCTTTACCCGGAGGTTTGATTCTCTTAAAAACCTGAGCATCTCGTCTCTGTCCGCGTGGGCCGAAAACCCATCAAGACTTACAACCCTTGCCTTCAGGGGATATTCCTTGCCCATGAAACGCATCATGGGGGGCTCTGTCTTTCTGCCGCCCTGCTCGTATTCCAGACCCTTTTCCAGCAGTCTTCTGCCCAGGGTATGGGCAGCCATGTAGCCTACTATAAGTATGGTGTTTTTCTCATCGTGGATCTTGTAGCGCAGATGATGAAGTATCCTGCCGCCTTCGCACATGCCGGAGGCGGATAGCACGATATGGGGATTTTTCTCCCTCATCAGCGCCATGGAATCCTCCACTGACTCGGTGAAATGCAGGCGGTCGAACAAAAACGGATTCATGCCCTCCTGCAGAAAATCCCTGTGGGTCTGCCTGTCATATACCTCCGGATGCTCGCCGTACACCCTGGTAATCCTTGTTGCAAGGGGACTGTCAATGTAAACCGGGACCCTGGGAACCTCGTTTTCATTGTAGAGCTGGTGGATGGCGTAGAGAAGCTCCTGGGTTCGGCCGAATGCAAAGGATGGAATCAGCAAGGTGCCGCCGCGCTCAACTGTTTCGGTTATAACCCTTTTCAGTTGCGGAGTCATGTCTGCCACAGGCTCATGGGACCGGTTGCCGTAGGTGCTTTCCATTAACATCAGGTCCACATCCCTGTCCTGTTCTTCGAACTCGAGTTCGGGATTTTTTATGATAGGCTTGTCAAATCTTCCCATATCTCCTGTGTAACAGATGCGCAAATCCCGGCCGTTTTCCCTTGCCCTGATCATTGTAATTGCCGAACCCAGTATGTGGCCCGCGTCATAGAATACGCATTCAATACCCCTGGCAGCGGCCACTGCGTGCCGGTAGGGCTGGCCTGAAAAATGAGAAAGGGCCTGTTCTGCATCAGCCGAGGTATACAATGGCTCGATTTTTTCCAGGCCGTAGCGATCCATGAATCGCTCCACTGCATCAGGGTCAGTGCGGCCGTTTTCCTTGAGCCTTTTCTTGATCTCCTCGCGGCTCTTTCCGGTCAAATCGGCCAATGCCTCGCGCGTTCTCTTGTAATTAAGGTAAGCCGCGTCTGACTCCTGGATATGGGCGCTGTCGGGCAGCAGGTATCCGCATGCGTCAGCAGTGGCACGGGTGCACAGGACCTGACCGGTAAAACCCCTGCTTGTAAGAAGCGGTATCCTGCCGGAATGATCGATATGGGCGTGAGAAAGCACAACGTTTGCAATAATTCCGGGATCAAATGGCAGCACCCGATTCTTCCTGTCCGCCTCCTTTCGCCTGCCCTGAAACATACCGCAGTCCAGCAGGATTCTGTCGTCTGCAGTTTCAATCATGTGCATCGAGCCCGTAACCTCCCGAACCGCTCCGTAAAACCGAATCTGCATGAAACCTCCCTGTTCCGGCTCCCGCCGCCGGCTGGTTTTCACTTACCCGGCGATTGCCGGGGCGATACATTTGTCATTTACCCTTGCACAAAGAAGTGTTATAAATGAAATTTAACATAACATCAACAACATAACCCTTAAACATCCATTGATATTCAATATTATTTCAGCAGGTGATAAAATGGGCATGGAATTCGAAGGCCCGGAAAAAAAGCTGGAGCTTATACTGTCTGAGCCTGATTCCCGGTTGCGCTCCAACGAGGATGGAAGGTGGAACTCGGTGGTCCATGCCAGCGGCGCGGAAATAGTAAGCAGCATATCCTCGCAGTCCATGGATGCCTACCTTCTTTCAGAGTCCAGCCTTTTTGTCTGGGATGACCGGGTGTTGATGATAACCTGCGGGACAACAACCCTGGTTAGGGCTGTGCCTGAACTTATCAGGACCATAGAACGCGACAGGATAGCGTTTTTCTTTTATGAGCGCAAAAACCTGATGTACCCGCAGGCCCAGCCGTCTGACTTCGAGGCTGATGTTGCCGGACTCGCGGAGCTATTCGAGGGCAAAAGCTACAGACTGGGCCCTGCAAACCACGACCACGTGCATATATTCTACGCCTCCGCGCCGGATAAAAAAAATGCGGTCGCCCCCGCGGAACAAGAAGAAGACGACGAAACACTCGAACTGCTGATGCACGACCTGGACCCATCGGTGCTGAATGCATTCATGCCGAAATCAGGGGAAAAATCCTCTGATATAGAGGCGCGCACCGGAATAGACAGGCTTTATCCTGACATGATCAATGACAGCTTCATGTTCGAGCCATACGGGTATTCAATGAACCGGATTTCAGGTGAGCAGTATGCCACAATCCATGTAACGCCGGAGGAAGACGGCTCTTATGCCAGCTTTGAGACAAACGTGGCAGAAGACCGCTACAGCGAGCGGATCAGGCAGATTCTTGATATTTTCAGGCCCGGCAGGTTTACACTTGTATTTACAGAGGCGGTCTCGGAGAGCGACCCCGGCCAGGGAAAGCTGCCCGGAAAAATTGCCGGCTACCGCCGCTCGGAAAAGAGCCTCTACGAGTTTGACAGCGGATATGCGGTTTTTTTCTCAAACTGGGAAAAACGGCAGAACGGGTAAAGGCCTTCATCAGAAGAACCAGATTCCCGCCAGCCAATTAAAAACGGAATCATTCCCATGACCGCCCCGAAAATACTCATAGTAGACGATGACAAGGTGGCCAGGAAAAACCTGGTCAGGATCTTTTCCGGGCAGGAGTTTGAAACGGCACAGGCAGCCGGCGGAGCCGAGGCATTGGAGCATGTATCAGCCGGCGGAATTGACCTGGTTATAACCGATCTTGTCATGGATGAAATGAGCGGGCTGGAACTGCTTTCCAAAATCAGGGAAACCGACCCTGAAATCGAAGTCATCGTGGTTACTGCCTATGCCTCCATATCCACGGCAATAGAGTCCACCAAAAAAGGCGCCTACCATTATCTTGAAAAACCCTTCCGCCCTGAAGCAGTCCTGCACCTGGCACGACAGGCTATTGAAAAAAAGCAGCTCCGCAGAAAAGTAACAGAGCTGGAATCCCGCCTGAAAGACCAACCCGGGGAACCCGGTTTCATCGGAGAAAGCAGGGAGATACGCGAGGTAATAAAGGTTGCCAGGCAGGTGGCAAAGACAGGCTGCAATGTTCTCATCACGGGAGAGTCAGGAACCGGAAAGGAACTGGCAGCATCCATGATCCACTACCACAGCCACAGGCGGGACAAAAAATTTCTGGCAGTAAACTGCGGGGCATTCACCGAGGAACTTTTGGCAAACGAGCTTTTCGGACATGAAAAAGGCGCTTTCACCGGGGCATCAGGATTCAGCCCGGGACTGCTCGAGGCGGCAAGCGGGGGAACTCTTTTTTTGGATGAAATCGGCGACATGCCCCTTAGCATGCAGGTAAAGGTGATGCGGGCAATCGAGGAGCAAAAAATTATCCGGGTGGGCGGCAACCAGGAAATCCCGGTTGATGTAAGGATAATCGCCGCCACGAACAAGGATCTCAAAAAAGCATTGAGCGCCGGGATTTTCCGGCAGGATCTGTATTTCCGCCTAAACGTAATCTCCATCTACATACCACCCTTAAGGGAAAGAAAACGCGACATCCCCCTGATGGCAAGGTTCTTTTTAAACCGGGCAGGCGCCAGGGCAGAAAAGAAATTCACCGGGTTTTCAAAACAGGCAATGAAGGCGCTTATGGATTATGATTTTCCGGGCAACGTCAGGGAGCTTGAAAACATCGTGGAACGGGCCGCGGCAATGGCCGTGGACGAGGAAATCCAGGTAAAAGACCTGCCCCCGGACATCTCAGAGATGGACGTTTTTTCATTCAGCCGTCCTGATTCGGAAATAAAGACACTGGAAGAAATCAAGCACGAATATATCCAGTGGGTATTAAACAGGGTCGGCAGAAACAAGACCCGGGCAGCAGAGGTTCTCGGCATAGACAGGGCCTCTTTGTGGAGGCATCTGCGCCGGCACGAGATCGAAGAGTAAAGTGTTGCAGATTTCAACACCGCGATGAAATTTGCAATATAGCTTTTTTATCATATAATATCAAGACATTAAACTCACAAGAACACTCTGCTGTTGAATAATGCAACGGCATTCTTTTCCCCCTGATCGGGCTTCTATATTATTTTTCCTTTGTTTTCAGATACTTTTTCCCCTTATTCTTTTTCGGCATCCTTATTGCATATTTATTAGTAACAGCACCCGGAATTACTGTCTTGTGAAACCGTCTTTGCCGGCTGTTAACTAAAACAAGGGGGTAAGCCGCAATGGAGGACAACCAGCAGACAAGGATTCTGATTCTGGATGATGAATCCATAGTATGCAAACGACTGCAGCCATTTTTGGAGAAAAAGGGCTATTACGTGGAGGCATTTTATCAGAGCAATCTTGCGCTCAGGCGTTTCACTAAAACCCCGTTTCACATAGTTGTCACTGACCTGAAAATGAAGGGGATAGACGGTATGGAGTTTCTGAGCGAGGTTAAAAAAAGATCCCCTGAAACCGAGGTAATCGTGATCACCGGGTTCGCCACAATGGACACCGCAAAGGAATCGTTTCACAAGGGGGTATTCGATTTTCTGGCAAAACCCTTCAAGCCGGAAGAAATTTATGAAGTAATAAAGAAAGCCGAGCAAAAGTTCAAAGAGGAAGCCAGGCAATAAACCATTATTACTCTCAGGAGGGCGGAATCAATGGTAAAAGCCCTTATCCCAATAAATATCCAGCTCGAATCAAGCATTGCCCTCAGATATTCAAAAGAACTCTCCCGCTGGATCGACCTCAGGCTCCAGGAGGTCCATGTCATAGACTCATCCCGTGCAGGACCGACACCGGGGCACGGATGGGTCAAGCAGACATGGGAGAATGCTTCCATTGATACTGCGACCAAGGAAATCCGCCAGTTTCTTGCCATGGAAAACCTGGATCTGAAAAGGCTCAGGAATACCGAAATCCTTATCGGAGACCGGACCGAAAAACTGGTGGAAAAACTTCTTACCCGTCAATACCAACTTTTTATCGAAGGGGCGCTGCCGACCTTTGACACCGCTGATTTCTACTCAAGAATCTGCTCGAAACTCTACAGCACCATGCCATGCCCCGCCCTTGTGGTCAAAAACCTGGTTTCCCTGGATAAAGCGGCAATGCTGATTGATGCCGGTGACAATCATTCTCCGCTTTCCGGTTTCCTGAAAATTTTCGCATCATCGGGAATCGGCATTGATGCATTTGTCTGCAAAACAGGCAGCAGCGGAAACCTCGAAGTTAAGGATGCAGAAGATGCACCTGCCTGGCTCGATGAGGCATTCAAAACAGCAGAACAACAAGGAGTGAAGCCGGGCATTAAAGCCATGCTTGAAGGGCCGGCCGAAGCCGCCGCCCAATACCTGAGGACATACGGACTGGTTGCGGCATCCCTGCCGAGGAATCCGGAGGCCAAAGAACCCAAGCTGGAGATTCTGGCCGGTATGCAGAGCCCGGTGCTCATATGCTGGTCTGAAAAGTAATTTAAAACGGAGGTCGCCATGCAGATCCTGGTTGAAGTGGACCAACAGCAGAACCCGAGCTTCATGGTCCGCCAGGTGGCCGAGCTGGCAGGAAATACATGGGCAAATATCAACTTCCTGGGCATCTGCCCCGACGAAAAGGGGGTTGAGGAAACCGCAGCAAAGCTCCATGCCTGCAGGGACATGCTGCTTTCTGAAACAGAAGGTGAAGTATCCCCGTATGAAGTCCACGGTTCCGACTACACGCTTGTTAAGCTGGAAAAGGGTGTTTGGGATCAGCAATACGAAGGCAAAGCCGGCAGAAAGGACCTTGGCTTCCGAATCCGCTGCGGCAATCCGGGAAGGGCGATCGTTTCCGAATCCATGGATACCAATGCCGACCTTATTATTATGAGCGGCGGAAACGGCGGCAGAGGCTTATGGCCGGAAGATTCCCTCAAGAAGGTGGTAAGAAACGCAAACTGTTCGGTGCTGGTTCTCAAGGAGGAAAAAAAGCCGCAGATGATAGTCTGCTGCCTGGACCAGGACACTGTAACCCAGGCTTCCATAGAATTGATCAACCAGCTTGTGACCCTGTACGGCGCTGAGCTGGAAATAGTGGGAGTAACTGATTCCGCGGTGCTGCCCGGAGAAGTGGACCGGCGCATGGCAAGCATACTGAGCTATTACACTGATCGGGGTGTAAAAGCCTGGGTAAGGCTTGTTGACTCAGCCTCCTTGAAATCCTTTGTCGCCCAGGCTGAAAAAAACAACCTTCTTGCGCTGTGGATGGGAAAAGAATCGCTGCTCGACAGGATATTTTCAAGACAGCGCCTTGCTGACATGGTCAAAAGCGCCGAATCATCCATACTGATTCTGAGGTGATGTCATTGAGCTTTATTCCGCTGACCCGGGGACTTTGTAACGACAAGAGCCGAAGATCCGTTATTTTTAGCGCCATCCGAGGTGAAAATGAAAGGCAAAATAATGGTTATCTTTGATTCGCGGCAGATACGCAAAGAAGCCCTGCAGTACGCAATAGAGCTGGCAAAAAGGACAGACTGCTCTGTGATGAGCCTGGTTCTGCTCGATCCTTCACAACACGGGCATGCCAGCGGGGGGAATCTTGAATCCCTGAACCGGCAGACATTTAACGAGCTCACAGTCCCTGTCAGACAGGCGGGACTCGTGGGAGAGGCGGAAATAAGGACAGGAAATCCCTCTTCGGAATTGATGAAGTTTCTTGCAGACTGTCGTTCACCCCGGGCCATTGTCTGGGGCGGAGTGTCCGGGGTGGACGGAAGCAGGCGGCAGCGGGACCACTGGCTGGGCAGGGTAAAGGACCGGCTGGGATGCCCGGTGGTGGTACCTGCGCTGAAAACTGATACCCACGGATAAAAAACCCGGAGTGAAACAATGCAGATTATATGTATTTCAAGGGGAACTTTCAGGCGGGGCAAGGAACTTGCCGAAAAACTTGCTCAAAAGCTCGATTACGAGTGTCTCAGCTGGGAGGACCTGTCAGGCGAGGCCACCCGGCGGGGAATCCAGGTGGGAAAGCTCGAGATGTCAATGGTAAATTCGGGTGTTTTCAGCGGAAAGCTTGCCCTGGAAAAAGAACACTTCCTGGCTTTTGCCACTTCCTATATGTGCACAAGGCTTACTGAAAGCAAAGGGCTGATCTATCACGGCCGGATCGGGCACCTGAAGCTGCCGGGCATCAGCCACATACTGCGGGTCAGGGTGCTTGCGGATCATGAACAGAGAATACAGATCGTAATGCAGGAAAAGGGCCTGGACCGTCAAAAGGCCTCCAGATACATCCGCGAAGTGGACGAGGACAGAAGAAGGTGGGTATATTCCATGTACGGCGTTTCCCTGGAGGATCCGGCAAATTATGACGTGATGATAAACCTGGGAAATATAAACCGGGAAAACGCCGCTGCAGCTCTGGTAAACATGGCCCAGCTGCCGGATTTCCAGTTGACGCCTGCTGATACCAAGGCCCTGAAGAACCTGGACCTTGCAGCCCGGGTCAGGCTGGCCCTTGCCGAAGACGAACGAACCTTTGCCGCAAGCTTAAAGGTAAGAGCGGAAAACGGTACTGCCACTGTAACATACCTTCCACAGGACTCTGAAATGGCAGGGTTTATCCCAACCGTGTGCTCCGGCATAGAGGGCCTGCAGCAGATCAACACCACCATGGCCATGACCAACATACTCTGGATACAGGAAGACTTCCAGCCTCATTCCGAGATCTACGAGCAGGTTGTGGAAATAGCCACCAAGTGGAACGCTGCAGTGGAACTCATAAGGCTTGCCCCGGAAGATGAATCACCCTCGGAGCATGGAGGCTCCATAGTCGAAGCTGCGGCAGGAGACATTAATCCGGATCATTCTGAATATAACGGGGGCATCGAGGAAGAACCCGATTTTTCCGAAGAGGATAAGGGCAATCTCAAAAAAACCCTGAATGAACTTGCAAGGGAGGGAAGATCCGGCGGAGGCAGGTTTGTATACGGCGGGCAGAGCCAGCTGATAAATGCCATTGATCCCTCGACACCTTATACTCTCGTTGTTATAGGCGAAATTTTCAAGTCAAGCGGGCATGCCGCAATGCTGCGGTCGACCAGGGATCTGAGAAACTTTCTCGGCGAACGGATCAAGGCGCCGGTGGTGACAGCAGACGAGATCGGCAGCCAATACCTTTTCGGGAAAAAAGACATCACAAAAGCCGGCATTTGCCTGGCTGCAACACTGTTTTTCTTTATGGTGGTGTTTACCAACCAGGAACCTATTCTGGCCTTCCTTTCACAGACCGGGTGGTACGAAGAAGCCCTGAAGGACTCTTTTCTCGGTTCATCCGACTGGGGCCCCGGCCTGGTTGTGTCAGCAGCAGTTTTTATAATGGTCCCGATTGTGGCATTCTGCTACGGGACCGTGGCTTCGAGCATCCTGAAACTTATCAAGATGGAATGATAAAAGGAGCATATCGCCATGGAACTTTTATTGGGACGTTTCATTGAAATGAATTTTGCCACCTGCCTCCAGGTGGTAATGCTCGGGGCTGTGGGTGGAATATTGAGCGGGTTTGTTGGAAGCGGCGGGGCCTTTTTCATGACCCCCGGCATGATGAACCTGGGCGTGCCCGGCGTGGTGTCGGTTGCAAGCAATATTACCCACAAATTCGGAAAGGCCATGATGGGCAGCAAGAAGCACGGTGAGTACGGCAACGTGGACAAAAGGCTGGCCCTATTCATGGTAATAACCTCTTTTATAGGCATCAGGATAGCGGTTATTATAAACAGCGCCCTGTTCGGCCACGCAGACGGCCATGGAACGGGCGGAAGTGCCGCATCCAATCTCTACATCAGCATGATATTTATTCTCATTCTGTTTTTTGTGGCCATATCCATGCTCAGGGACGCCATGAAATCCAGCAAAGAGGGCGGAGGGCCTTCAAGGAAAATAAGTAGTTATATTTCAAAGCTTTACCTCCCGCCTTATATTTTTTTCAAGGTCTCCAATGTAAGGGTCTCCCTGTGGGTGATCATGGTCTGCGGGCTCGCCACGGGCTACCTTGCAGGCACAATAGGAGTGGGCGGATTTATCGGGGTGCCTGCCATGATCTACATTTTCGGGGTACCCACAGCCGTTGCCGCGGGATCTGAGCTTTACCTGGCCATGTTCATGGGTGCCTGGGGCGCATTGAGTTATGCATTTGAGGGTTTTGTTGATATACGGCTGACCATGCTTCTGTATCTGGGGTCCCTGCTTGGTGTATACGTAGGAGCTTACGGCGTAAAAGTGGTAAACGAGGTCATGATCAGGATGGTGACAGGACTCATAATTCTGCTCTGTGTGCTGAGCCGCGCGGTTGCAGTGCCCATGTATCTGCGCCAGCTCGGGGTGATCGGCATGGATCCTGCCTGGGACCCCTATTTTAACGGCATAAGCAAGGGAATCCTGTTTTTTGCGGGCATATCAGGCGTATGCATAATCCTTTACAACGTTATCAAGGCCTACCGGCAAAGAAGGCGCATCAGATCAACCCTGATAGAGGCGGAGGCAGCTCCGGAGGCCGCGTAACAGGGGCGGGAAAAAAGGGCAGCTAACAGGTCTGCCGCAGATCCTTCAAAATACAAGGGTCAGCCATGAATGATGAAGGCAAAAAAATAAACGACTGGATGGCCAGGATCTCCTTTGAAGCAACCGAAAGCAGAAAAACTGACAGCGATGAGGGTGAAACCAGGGCCAAACTTGCCCTGGACAAAATCATGGTGGTCAGGGATCAAAAAACGCAAGCAAGAAAAAACGGGGAGACGGGAGCAATGGAAGAAAAAACAGGGGAAAGCACTGAGCGCGAGCTTTTAAACATAATGATACTCGATGATGAGCCCATAGTCGGCAAGCGCCTGACTCCTGCCCTGACCAGGGCTGGTTTTAAGGTGGAATTCTTTCTGGATCCCAAGCAGGCTCTTGCCCGCCTTGATGAAAAAGAATTCGATATCGTGGTCACGGACCTTAAAATGGAGGAAGTCGACGGCATCCAGGTCCTGGAACATATCCTTTCCAGGTGCCGCAATACCCGGGTTATACTTATTACAGGCTATGCCACCGTGGAAGTCGCCCGCGAGGCGCTGGTGAAAGGAGCGTTTGACTTTATAGCCAAGCCGTTCAAGCCGGGCGACCTCAAGGCCGTCATTAATAAGGCGGCCCTGTCTTTGGGGCACAAAGGGGTTGTATGTGACGACGACGTCATGTAGAGTTAATATCAAGACCTCTGACAGGGGTGCGGCAAAAATAATATGAATACGGATAACAATCAATCATCTGCTCCCTCGTGGGAAAAAACAGCCGAAGAGGCCCAGCGCGCCTTAAAGGAACGCCCCTCCATCTCAATCCGGGCCCGCCTGATATTGGGCTTCGGGGCATGGTTTGCCCTAAGCATTATGCTTTCAGTTTTTTCCATGGTCGGCGTAAACGAAGTCCAGCATAAAATAAGGTTCCTGGAGGTCGCCCAGGACTATACCGTGGAAATCCAGCAGGCCAGAAGATTTGAAAAAAATTTTTTCCTGTACCATACCAATCTTGACGAAGCAATTGAGCATATCCGGAAAGCGGATCAAATACTGGAAAAAAACTCCGAAGGAATAACCGGGGCGGTGGGCAGGAAAAACTACGCCCGGATACTTGAGCCCATGGAGCAGTACAAAAAACTGCTTGAAAAAATAAACCAGGACCGGCTTCCCAACCCCTCTTCTGACCTTGACAACATGGAATCCGTACTGCGAAAGCACGGCGCGGAAATGGTTACAGTGGCAGAAGAGTTTCTGGCCAAGGAAAGAGAGCTCGTGCATTCCATGCTGACCCTGTCCAAGAGGGTGCCGCTTATCTTTCTGGGGCTTTTGCTGCTGCTTATCATTTTTCTGGGCTACTTTATAGCCAACCAGATGCTGGCCCCCTTAAAACGAATGATGATGGCCACCACCCGCATTGCCGAAGGAGACTTCACCCCGATCACCCCCAGGCGCCGGTACAACGACGAGTTTTCCAAGCTCGCCACTGCCCTGAATCACATGATGATGCAGCTGATCCGAAGACAGGAACAGTTAATACACGCACATAAACTAAAAGCAGTAGGCACGCTCACCGCCGGGGTCGCCCATGAACTAAACAACCCCCTGAACAATATCATACTTACCTCGTCTGCTCTCAAGGATGATTACAAAGAGATCTCAGACGAGGAGCGCGACGACATGATCAACGACCTTCTCGAGGAAGCTGACCGGGCACAGAAAATCGTCAGGAAGCTGCTCGACTTTGCAAGGGAGGGCAAGCTGGAAGCAGAATCGCTGGACATGGAAAACCTTATAAACCGGACGCTGGAACTTGCAAGCAACCAGATAAAACTGGCCGGCGTGAAGGTAAAAGGCGAGATACAACCCGACATCCCCAGGATATACGGGGACGGCCAGCAGTTGATCCAGGTTTTTCTAAACATTATTTTAAACGCCACAGCAGCCATGCCCGAGGGCGGGGAGCTTATAATAGACATCAAAAACACAAAAGACCGTGAATACGTGGCTGTAAGCTTTACAGATACCGGCACGGGAATACCTGAACACAAGCTCAACCAGATATTCGACCCCTTTTATACCACCAGGAGCTCCGGCAAGGGAACAGGGCTCGGATTGTCGGTATCTTTGGGCATAATACAGAAACACGGCGGCGATATAAAGGTATCGAGCCAGGTAAACAAGGGAACTACCTTCACGGTGCTGCTGCCTGCCACCAAAATCCCGGCGGAAATGTAGCATTCCTGCCTATTCAGGCGAACCGGCGAATCCGAGGATCTAAATCCACCCCTTATCAGAAATTCCCGGTAAATTTTTCAAGTTGCGGTAATCGGCATACATCAAGCTTCTTTTCTGGTTTGGTCGTAACCGGGACCGGGATCGGGATCGGTATCGAAATCGACTCAGATCACGATCACGATCCCGATAAAGCTAAAACAGCATAACAACAACCTGATAATTCTTCACAGGAAACTGCTGACCTCTGATTGACCTGCGTGTACAAAAATGCTATTTATCTTTAACTTTCCAGAAAAGGAGACCAGAAGGGATGACGGATAATAATGACGGCAGCAGGCTGGATCTGTGGGTCACCGAAACCCATAAGGATATAGTATCTTTATGCTTCAGGGTCAAAGACACCCTGTTTTCCGGCTCCAGTGCCTACCAGCAGGTGGACGTGGTAAATACCGCCGGCCATGGCGGGATGCTTTTAAACGACGGCATCGTAATGGTCTCGGAAAGAGACGAGTTCGTGTATCACGAAATGATAGCCCACGTGCCGCTTTTTACCCTGAAAGAGCCTAAACGCGTGCTGATCATAGGCGGCGGAGACGGGGGCACGGCCAGGGAGGTGCTCCGGCACAGGACGGTTGAACGGGCAGTGATGGTGGAAATCGACTCGATGGTGGTTGATGCCTGCAAAAAGCACCTGCCCTCCATGAGCGGCTCCCTTGACGACAAAAGACTGGAGCTCGTAATTGACGACGGCGTGAAGTTCGCGGAAAAATGCAAAGAAAAGTTCGACGCGGTTTTAATAGACTCCACCGATCCCATAGGCCCTGCCCAGCCGCTTTTTGACAAGGCTTTTTACGAAAACGTCGCCGGGCTTCTAACTGAAAACGGCATCATGATTTCACAGTCGGAATCTCCCTTCTACGACCCTGAAATCCAGCATTCCATGTTTTCCAACCAGCGGCCGTTTTTTGAAAAGATCCACATGTACACCTTTTCCACGCTCACCTACCCTGGAGGGCTGTGGAGCTTCGGCTTCGCCTCCAAGGGCCCCTGCCCGATCAAAAATTTTGATCCCAAGCGGGTGGAGGCCTCGGAAATAGAGACAAGATACTATAATCCGGCAATACACAAGGCGGCATTTGCCCTGCCCGAATTTGTAAACAGGGAACTTGCCGGGCTGATAGACCCGGCGCCGCTGTAAACATTTCCAGCAAGCAAGCAAGGCGTGGAGGATGTCATGAGCATCAATGTTGTCCAGAAAATAGACGACCTCGTAAAGGTAAAAACAGTTCTCATAAGCGTATCAGACAAAACCGGGCTTGAGGACTTCGTTCCGGGGCTGGTAAAAATCAACCCTGACATCAAGATTCTCTCAACCGGGGGCACTTACAAAAAGATTGAAAAAATCCTGGGCAAGGATGCTGGAAAAGTTCTCATGCCAGTATCCGAATATACCGGCCAGCCCGAAACCCAGGGGGGGCTGGTAAAGACCCTGGATTTCAAGATATACCTGGGCCTTCTCACAGAGACCCACAACCCGGATCACCAGAAGGACTTAAAGCGCACCGATGCAAGGCCCATAGACATGGTGGCTGTAAATTTATACCCGTTTCAGCAGACAATAGAAGCCCCTGACGTAACCCCTGAAAAGGCCAGGGGCAACATTGACATAGGCGGGCCGTGCATGATCCGTGCAGCAGCCAAAAACTTCATACGGGTGGCACCGGTTGTGGACCCCAAGGATTATACGGAAATTTTGCAGGAACTTGAATCCGTGGAATGCATGACCACCCTGGAAACCCGGATAAAGCTGGCCAAAAAGGCGTTTTCCCACACTGCCGCATATGATCAGTCAATTGCCAATTACCTGAGGGAAACCTCGTTTAATGAAATCCAGGGGGCGTACGAAGAAATACTGTAAAAAAATTCGAAATCCGAAGCACGAAATCCGAAACAAATTCGAATCACCGAAATTCAAATGATCAAAAAAACTAACAAGTTGAATCTCTGGAACCGGTTATTTTGTTTCGGAAATTCGGATTTCGGATTTCGAATTTATCTGTATCAATTTTCGTTTCGACCATACTCATTTTTACAAAGGTAGTAACCATACAAAAAACTTCTATGGGGCGACAGTTATGAGTGATGATTTGAAAAAAATGTATAAAACAATCATGGACGATCATTTTCCGCCGCGGATGGAAATCTCGTTTGTGGACGACAATCAGCGCCAGACCCTGTTTTATGAAAAAGTGGACTGGGTGATTGAAGGAGTGAGAAAAGGGCTGCGATACGGGGAAAACCCCGGCCAGGAAGCGGCCCTTTACAGGCTTGCAAACGGCAACCTGGTCCTGGGAGAAACCCGCACCATAGCCCCCGGGCAGTACCTGGCCTCTGACGTGGAGCTGCTGCAGTCGGGCAAGCACCCGGGAAAGACCAATCTCACTGACGCGGACAATGCCTTAAACATTCTGCGATATTTCACTGACACGCCCTGCGCGATTATAGTCAAGCACAACAACCCCTGCGGAGCCGCCGTTTCCGAAACCCTCGCGGATGCATATGAAAAGGCCTACATGGCAGACCGCGTGGCAGCTTTTGGCGGATGCATCGCCGTCAACCGCGCCCTTGACAAGACAACGGCCGAGGCTGTTGCAAACCAGTATGCCGAGGTGATAGCAGCACCGGAATACGAACAGGGTGTTCTCGATATTCTTGCAAAGCGCAAAAACCTGCGGGTGATAAAAATAGAAAACATAAAACGCCTCCAGTCGTTTGTGGGCCAGAGGGTTGTTGAATTCAAGAACCTTATTGACGGCGGGATAATAGCCCAGTGGTCGTTTGTTCCCCGGGCCCTTGCAGAATCAGATTTCCGGCTGGCAGAATGCGAATACAGGGACAAAACCTACAGGATAAACCGCGAGCCCACGAAACAGGAGCTGGCAGACATCCGCTTCGGCTGGCTGCTTGAATCAGGCGTTACCTCCAACTCGGTGCTTTACGTGAAAAACGGGGTCTCGGTGGGAATAGGAACAGGAGAACAGGACCGCGTGGGGGTTGCGGAAATAGCACGTGACAAGGCATACCGGAAACTGGCTGACCGCTATTGCTTTGAAAAATACGGTGTTGCCTACAACGAAATGGAACCCGGTGACAAAAAGGCTGAAATAGACGCCCGCGTAAAAGAGGAAAAAGGCGGGCTGCCAGGCTCCACAATGGTTAGCGACGCGTTTTTCCCGTTCCGGGACGGCGTGGACGTGGGGCTTCGCGAAGGAGTCACCGCAGTTGTGCACCCGGGCGGCTCGCTAAACGACTACCAGTCAATAGAGGCCTGCAACGAGTACAACGCCACCATGATGCTGACCGGACAGCGAAGCTTTAAGCACTGATTCCTGTCCAAATTTTCACTCATCAATGTCGGGGCCTTGCCAGTCGCAGGTATAGGCAAGCTCGTCTATCCAGGTCTTTTCCCACAGCCGCACCCTGGTGCAGTACGCGGCTCTTCCTATAAGGTGTGCGGCCACGGGGGCGGTGAGCAGAAGAAAAACTATGGCTGCAAAAGCTCTCAGGGTTGTGCTTGTTTCCGTGTAGCAAAAAGCAAGACCCAGAAGCATCAGCCCCGAGCCCAGGGCCCCCGCCTTGGTGGCCGCATGCATCCTGATTATGGTATCAGGCAGGCGAAGCACCCCGACTGATGCTATAAAACAGAAGACCGCGCCTGAAATAATAAAAAATGCTGTTATTATCTCTATCATCAGTAATGTTCCTCTTCTTCTTTTTCCCTCACTCCGCCGCCTTTTGCCAGGCGCTCCCTGAACCTTGCAAGGGCGACCGTGCCCAGAAAGGCCACAAGCGCATACGCAATTGCCACGTCCAGAAACGACTTTTGCCCTGTATAAACAGACAGGGCTGCCAGTATCGCAACGATAAGTATTGAAATCAGATCCAGGGCCACTATCCTGTCCGCCTGGTCAGGTCCGATAAACAGCCGGACAAATGCGCAAATAACCGCCAGGGTCAAAAGCACCAGCGCAATCTCCGCTGCAGTATTTACAATAGTACTTTGCGCAACCATCAGCGAATCGCCTCCAGAACCCGTTTTTCGATTTTTTCCTTGATCTCCCTGCGCGCGGCATCAGCGTCATCCAGAAACATCATGTGCACGTAGAGCATCTTCCTGTCCCCGGACACATCCAGGCTCAGGGTGCCGGGAGTAAGAGATATGATGTTTGCCACTAGCATGATCTCGAAGTCTGTTTCAGCATCCAGGGGAACGCCGATTACCGCGGGGCTGCTTATGTGACGCGGTGTTACAACATCCCACAGGACCCGGAAGTTGGACACCAGGAGCTGCCATAAAAAAGTACCCGCCAGCTTCAATAGCCTGGGCACTCTTTCAAAATATCCGGCCCGGGCATAAAGAGGCCTGGTTACCCAGAGGGCTGCATACCCGATCACAAAGCCGGCCACAAACCCGGTGACGTTTAACTGGCCCATTATCACGCTGAAACCGGCTGCCAGAAAAAGGTTTAGAATAAAAAGGCTGCTCATGGCTCTCCCAGTACTGTTTTTACGTAAATTTCAGGGTTGAGAAGTTCGTGCGCGGCCTGCTCTGCAACCGCCACGAAGGGTGACGGCATAAGACCTATAACAAGCGTGATTACAACCAGCACTGCTATGGGAGCAATCATCCAGAAACCGGGACGCCGCTCCGGACTGCCTTGCCGGTCCGAATCACCCTGGTCATCGTCTGCCGAAGGTTTCCAGAAGGCCTCCGCCCAGATCTTGGTCATGGAATAAGTTGTAAGCAGGCCCACGATTATTGCCGCGGCTGCAGCCACATAGGCCCGGCTTTCAAGACCGGCCCTGATAACTATCATCTTTGCCCAGAAACCCGAAAATGGTGGAAAACCCGCAAGGGAAAAAGCTGATATAAAAAACAGCAGTGCAAGAAACCAGTGGTTTTTGTAAAGGCCTCCGAGCCCTGAAAGTTCAAACGAACCCGAGGCCTTTTTCACTGCCCCGCTGATAAGAAAAAGATTCGCCTTTACTATCATGTTGTGCAGAAGGAAAAACACCGCCCCTGCCAGTGCAAGCGGGGTAAAAATGGCCAGCCCTGTAATCATGTAGCCCACCTGGCTTATGATATGAAATGACAGAATCCTGCGGAATTCGTAGAAGGCTGCGGTGCCCAGAACCCCAACCACCATGGTCACCACCCCTGCAGCCAGCAGCAGACCGTGGGTAAAGGCTGTATCGAAAATAAAGACAAGGGTGAACATCCGGATCATGGCATATACGCCAACCTTTGTCATCAGGCCCGCCAGTATGGTCGATACTGCCACCGGGGGAGTGTGATATGAAACCGGAAGCCAGAAAAACAACGGGAAGATACCCGCCTTTATTCCGAACGCAGTCATGAACACCGCAGCAACAGCCCCCAAAAGGCCCCTGTTTTCCACATCCTGGACTGCCAGATGCAGGTCTGCCATGTTCAGTGTGCCTGTCATGCCGTAGAGAAGCCCTATGCCCGTGATAAACAGGAGGGTGGCAAACAGGTTGATCATCACGTATTTAACCCCGCCGTCAAACTGGCTTTTTTCCTGACCCAGCACCAGAAGCCCGAACGAGGCCATGAGCATAACCTCGAACCAGACATACAGGTTAAAAACATCCCCTGTAAGAAACGCACCGCATACCCCTCCCATCAGGATATGCATAAGCGGGTGAAAGCCTGCTCCCATGGAATTTTCCCGGCTTTCCTCCCTGGAGTATGCATTGACCGCAAGCCCTAAAACCCCCGCTATTGCGACCATCAGAGCGCTGAAGTGATCTGCTGCCAGTGTTATGCCGAAAGGCGCAGGCCAGCCCCCGATCTGCGAAGAAATAATGCCCGCTCCTGCCACCTTAATCAAAAGCATGATACATGCCGCCAGGTGAAAAAGGGATGCCGCGATGCTCAATTGCTGCTGCCGGACAGAATCACCCCTGTACAACAGGACTGCTGCGGCGGATGCAAAGGGCAGTATAACAGGCAGTATGATGACCCAGTTGATCATTCATACCTCCCCGGCAAATCTTTTTGCCCGGTTTCCGCCTCCCCGCCTTTTTTATGCACGCAGGATTTTTCCTCTTCCGGCTCGGATACCCTCATGGATTCTGTGTCAACTGTCCCGAGTGACTGGTAGGTACGGTAAAAAAGTATGAATACGAAAGTAAGAAGCGCAAACCCGATTACGATTGCAGTAAGTATCAGCGCCTGGGGCAGTGCATTTGACAGCGGTTCGGCGGGAACAACTGCATCTTCAGGGATCAAGGGCGGCATGTTCCGCGAGATTCCTCCCGCGGCAAATATCAGCAGATTTACTGCGTTTGTGGCAAGAACAAGACCGAATATAAAACGTATAAGGTTGCCTGAAAGCATAAGATAAATGCTTGCAGCAGCCATTACGCCGCATATAACGCAAAGCAACGTTTCCATGATCAGTCCTCTTCCAGGTCTTCTTCCAGCGCCAGTATCAGTGTCAAAATCGTTCCCAGGACAATTGCATACACGCCCCCATCAAAGATAAAAGGGGTTCCCACAACTATCTCGAGGCCTTCGAACTCCGCTGCAGTCCACCAAATGCCTGTAAAAAATGAGTTCCCGGATATCAGGCCCGGCAATCCCGAGCATACTGCCAGAAACATCCCGAAAACAATCAGTCCACGCGGCTCCACCCGGATTGCCCGGCGCACCGACCCAGGGCCTTCGGCCATGGCGTAAAGGGCAAAGCCGGTGCCGGCAACCAGCGCACCTGAAAAGCCTCCGCCCGGAGAGTTATGCCCGCGCAGCAGAAGATAAACGGAAAAAACAAGTATAATGCTGACAAGAAGCCTGGTTGCTGTTGCAAGGATCAGCGAGCGGCTCATGCTTTCCTCCCGCGTTTTCTAATCAACCCGTAGCCTGCAAGCCCTGCAGCAGCCACGACAATTATCTCTCCCAGGGTGTCCATGCTGCGGAAGTCCACAAGGATCACGTTAACTATGTTTCTGCCGTGAGCTGCCAGATAACTGTTGCTTTCAAAAAACTCCGTAATTGAACGGTCCAGGGGCGATGCAACAACCGTGAGCATCAGGACGGTAATCACCACCCCCATTCCGGCAGAAAGTGCCCCGTCAAACCATTTTCTAACAGTCGCCCTTTTGTCGCCTGACCTGAGGCCGGGAAGGCGAAGCAGTATTACTGAAACTATTATAACCGTGAGGGTCTCCACAAGAAGCTGCGTCAGGGCAAGATCAGGTGCGCCGAAGCTCAGAAAAACCACTGCAATGCCCGCGCCCACTACACCCAGCGAACATATGGCAAGAAGGACCGAGGCGGTGGTGACAACAGTGAGCACCGCCGCCAGTATTACTATGACCAGAAGCCACATTCTTGCGGAAGGAAAGGCCCCGGAAACATTGGGAATGGTCTCCATGCCGCGAAGATATCCGTATGCAGTGACAAGCACGAATGCCGAGACAACAATGTAGAAATACCTGTGAAAGGAGCCGTTTTGCAGCAGCCGGTTCTGTGCCTTGCCTGCTGAGGCCACTGCGTTTACAGCCGCATCATATACTTGCGTCCCATTAAAGGGAACAGCCGAATATAATGCGCATACCGCCCGGTTTACGCGTTTTCGGTTCATGTAAAGCGCCCCGCCCAGGGCCAGGGTAAGAACGCTTAAGCCAAGCGGCTTGTTTATGCCGTGGTAAAGCGCGAGATGAACGTCCTCTACAGTATGATGAAAGCCCCACACTGCCGGACTTACAAGCCACTGCCCGACAAAATCGGGGAAAATGCCGAAAATTATGGTTATTCCTCCCAGAATGACAGGGCCGCACCACATGGGAAACGAGGCCTCTGCCGGCTTTTCATGTTCAGGTGCCCGGCCGGATAAAAAAGGGCCTATAAGAAATATAGCCGCCACCGCGGTCATAAGCCCGTTTGACAAAACAGCCGAAGCAGTTGTCAGACCGGGCATCATGGTTTCTGCCAGGGCGCCCTTGTACATGATTTCCTTTCCTATGAATCCGAAAAACAGGGGAAACCCCGCCATTGAAAAGCAAGCGGCAAAAACCGCAAAAGCGGTAAACGGCATTGCCCTGCCCAGTCCCGCAAGATCTTCGATCTGCCTTGTGCCGGTCTGATGATCAATTATGCCAGCGGCAAGAAACAAAGCTGACTTGTATAAGGCATGGACCAAAAGAAAGGTCATTGCAGCCGTAAGAGACGGCGTGCCGGTGCCCCCGAGAAACATGGTCATTAGCCCCAGGGCCGCCACTGTTGTATAGGCAAGGATTTTTTTAAGATCCGACTGGCCCAGTGCTGTAAAAGCTCCGATTATGGCTGTTGCCGCCCCGACTGTCACCAGCACGGCGGTCCAGGCGGCTGATCCTCCCAGTACCGGGTGGAACCTGGCCAGAAGATAGATGCCCCCCTTGACCATGGTTGCTGAATGAAGAAAAGCGCTTATGGGGGCCGGGGCTGCCATTGCATTCGGCAGCCAGAAATGAAACGGGAACTGGGCGGACTTGGTGAAAGCCCCGAGCAGGACAAGCACCAGTATGGCGTCGTATAGGGGATGGATTTTTAATCCCCCTGACAGTGCAATCATTTCAGATATCTCATATGTGCCCGCCGCGATTCCCAGCAGAAGAAATCCCGCCAGCAGCGCAAGACCGCCTGCGCCTGTTACAAGAAGGGCCTGCCTGGCACTTTTCCTTGAAACCTCATCTTCATGTTCAAATCCGATGAGAAGGTATGAGAATATGGTGGTAAGCTCCCAGAACACAAACAGGGCCAGCACATTGTCTGCAGTGACAAGCCCCAGCATCGACAGCATGAATCCGTGCAGGAAAATGAAAAACCGCCTGGTATGACCGTGGCCGTGAAGGTAGTCAACCGCGTAAACGGTTACGAAAAATCCTATTCCGGTGATAATAAGTGCGAAGAGAACGCTTAAGCCGTCGATCATGAACGACAGCTCAACTCCCAGGGATGGAGCCCATTTAAGTGCCGCCCGGTAGGAACTGCCGGCGGCAGTGTGCGGCAATAGAGACGCGGCTGCAAGAAACAGGGTCAGCGGAAGCAGGCTGGTTGCCCTTGCAATCTGATCTGTCCGGTTTGTTGAAGAAAAATGTTTCCGCATTACAGACAACCCGCTAAAAACCACGTTTCAAGGCATCAGAATGTCGTCTCCGGATCATACAAAAACATAAATTATAATCAGATTCCACACATGCGCAAACTAAATAAGCCGCACCACCTGCCGCAGGCTCCGAGATCTACACATCTCCCCCCAGCCGCCGGACGGTTATCATATTTGTTGTTCCTGCCTCCCACATGGGATGGCCTGCTGTGATAACAACCAGGTCGCCCTCGTTTGCGTGCCCCTTTTCAATGGCAAACTCAGAGGCCCTCTCAAACATCTCGTCCGTATCCTTTGTATAATCCATAAGACCGGGCAGGCATCCCCAGTATAGAGCAAGCCTCCTGACCGTGTTTATTTCAGGAGAGACCGCGATTATCCTGCTTCTGGGCCTGAACCTGGCAATCTGGTGGGCTGTATATCCGCTCTTTGTGGTGGCGATAATTGCCCGGGCAGCAAGGTGATCGGAAAGGATGCAGGTGGCATGTGCCACGGATTCTGATATGCGCGTCTGCAGAATCTCCTGGAAGGATTTTTCGTAAGGGTATTTTTCTTCTGTAACGCTTGCTATGCGTGCCATGTATTCCACAGCCCTTACAGGATGGCTTCCCGTGGCGGTTTCTTCAGACAGCATCAGGGCGTCTGCACCGTCGAGCACCGCGTTTGCAACATCGGTGGCCTCCGCCCTTGTCGGCCTGGGGGAATCGAGCATGGATCGAAGCATCTGCGTGGCTATAATAACAGGCTTTCCTGCCTCGTTTCCCTTTTCAACCAGCATTTTCTGGGTGCCGGGCACGTTTTCCAGGGGTATTTCCACTCCCAGGTCGCCCCGGGCAACCATGATACCGTCTGCAGCCTCAACAATGCTGTCAATTTCGTTTAACGCCTCGTGCTTCTCGATTTTTGCGATAACCGGAGTATTGCGGCCGGCGGCTGCTATTATCTTTTTTGCGCGCCGCACGTCCTCGGCATGCCTCACAAAAGACATAGCCACGTAATCCACATCCTGGGAAAGCCCGAACTCAAGGTCCGCCTTGTCCTTTTCAGTTATCGCCGGGGTCCTGATGGTACCTGACGGCAGGTTTATCCCCTTGTGGGATGTCAAGGTCCCTCCGGTTATCACCTCGCAGTGGATCTCTTTTTCCGTGGCCCCGGTTACGACAAGTTCCATGAGCCCGTCAGCCAGAAGAATCGTATCACCAACCGAAACATCGTGCGGAAGGTGGGCATAACTTACAGGAACCCGGTTGCCCTGCCCTGTCACTGACTCTGTTGTCAGGATGAGATGCTCCCCGGTTTTAAGCTGGATACCCGGCGGCTCTATTTCCCCCACGCGGATCTTGGGGCCGCGCAGATCCTGGAGAATGGCCACTGAAAAGCCTGTCTCCCTTGAAGCCTCCCTGATCATGCGGATCATATCAGCATGATTTTTCCTGCTGCCGTGGGAAAAATTAAGCCTGGCAACGCTCATGCCGCTGTTGATCATCCTGACAAGAATGTGCTCGTCAGCGCAGGCCGGCCCTATTGTGCACACTATTTTTGTCTTTGGCATTTCCCACCCCCTGGTTTTGACTTAATTTTTCCTAACCCTTCAGCCCAGAAACACGGCGAGCCGGTCTCTTGCTGCATCCACGTGCTGGATGGTAATCCTTGCAAGGTCGCCCGGCTTCAGAGTGATTCCCCCGGACACGGGAAGTTTTGCTTCCATGAGGTAATCCGGCAGAAGGATTGTATGGCAGTCCCGGCGCTTGTCCAGCACTATCGCCTCCGCCTTGGTGCCGATTCTGCCTTCCAGGTATTTGAGGATCCAGTAGCGCAGCCGCCGGTTCTGCACCAGCCTTGCACGGGAAAGAGGGTTCTGGAGCTGCTGCATCAGCTCCTCGATCTCCGGGCCGTTTAACGGCTCTTCCATGCCGAAACATGCCCTGACCTGGCGCTGGGTTATCAGGTCGAAATACTTTCGGATTGGGGACGTGGCAGTTGTATAGGCATCCAGGCCCAGGCCGGAATGAGGCTCAGCAGATGTTCCCAGAACCACGCGGGAAAGCATGCGCCTCTGCATCCAGTTCTGAAACATGGTCCCCTCGTCAAGACCTGAATAAAGGCGTCCCCTGGGAGTAAGCTGAGAGCGGAAAACAGCCGGCATGCCTTTTTCAGACAGAAATCCTGCCATTACCCAGTTGGCCATGATCATCATTTCCGCCACAAGCAGCCGGGCCGGACTGTCGCGGTCCATTATTTTTAAATGGATGTCTCCGCCGTTGTATACACGAACATTTATATCAGGCAAAAGGATCTGAACCGCCCCGTTTTCAAGGCGACGTCGATTAAACGCCTTTGCCGCATCCGAAAGCGCGCCGAGGCTTTCATCAGATTCAACCAGCCTGTCCGCCTCTGAATATGTAAACTGGCGGTCCACAGATACCAGGGAAGGCACAACCTCCCGGTCCAGTATCTCTGCGTTCGGGGTTGCTGTAAAAAAAATGCTCACTGCAGGCCGCACCCGGTCTTTTATAAGGCTGCACAGCTCTTCTGCCAGTTCCGTGGGCAGCATCGGTATCTTTTTGTCAGGCATGTAAATCGAGGTGCCCCTGGCCAGGGCCTCCTGATCTATTATCCCGCCCTTTTGCACCCGGGCAGCAACGTCTGATATGTGAACCCCTATTCGAAGATTTCTGCCACGCCGCTCCACGCTTAAGGCATCATCGAAATCCATGGTTCCCTGGCCGTCGATGGTAATAAGCTCAAGATCTGTCAGATCGGTCCTGCGCGGATCATTATTAATCTGCTCCGCCTCTTGCTGCAGCTCAGCCGCAGCCTCTTTTACCCGGGCGGGAAACTCCGTGGGAATTTCGTAGCGGAACAGATCAAGGTTTTCATCCGCATCCCAGTGCCCGGTACGAACCATGACGGAAAACACAGCTTCCGGGCTTTCCGCCCCTGCTTTTGCCAGCATTGTCCTTGCCGTGGAATACTCGCGGCTTTCCTTTCCGTAAAGATAGTATGACTTGAGGATTTCAACAATCTCCGGGTCCGGCGCCGGCGGGGCGGAGCCGTTTGAAAGCACGCTTTTCATCCACTGGGCGCCCTGTTCCGTGAGCCTGCTTCTGCGTTCCTCGGCCTCTTTCCTGGCAAGGTTGTTTTCCACCACGTCCTCGGAATGCGGGTAGAACCAGTCATGGCTGAACTTGAAATAAATGCGGTTTCCAAAAAACGCCCGGATAACCGCTGATTGCTGATCACTGTCAGGCTGGCCTGAAAAACAAAACGAGGTCATTGTTTCAAGATCAATCCATTCATCCAGCGAATGCACGGCATCCCAGATTTCCTTTATGTCAATGTGCCGGCTCAGGGCCTGTCTTCTCTCCGCGGTGTTTTTAAGGGATTCCACGGTTTTGTCCCGCCCCTGTCCCAGATTTACCCGCGAGGCCGAGACGTGGCTCAGACGGCTTTCCTTCTGGTTGACCTCCCTGTTGTTTTCATTGAGCAGACGAAGGCGCCCGTCTTTTTCCTCAAGCACCGCAGCGCACAAAATCCTTTGCTGCTCTATATATTCAACTATTGTTCCTGGTTCCATATATTCCTGGCTTATATTTAAAAAAATAAATTTGAAAACCTTTTATCCGGCATCAGATTTCTAGTTTCCAGTCTCTAGTTTCAAGTTTCTAGTATACACATTAATAACCACGCGCACAAGCACGGTAAAAACGGCAGCCGGTTTTCAATTCTGCTTAAAGCAATTATATTTGAAAACCAGATCAGCAATAAACACTCATCAAAAGGAGGCCTAAATGAAACCGACCCGTATTTTACGCCGCGGTTCCTCGTTGGTTCTGTTGGCGATGGTTTTCTGTTTTCCCGGTTTTGCCCTGGCACAGCAGGGAGGTTACGGAGACAGGCCCATGGGTCCCGGAATGATGGGAGGTTGGGGGATAATGGGATGGTTCGGGGGGATCTTCATGCTCGTGGTATGGGTCCTTGTAATCGTCGGGCTTGTTTTTCTGATCAAATGGCTGGTCCAGGCCACCAGGAGAGGGACCGGGGCCTCCAGCGGAGATTCTTCAGGCGCACTTAACATTCTCAGGGAACGCTACGCCAGGGGGGAAATAGACAAGGCCGAGTTTGAGGAAAAGAAAAAGGACCTGCTTTCTTGATAAAGGCACGGACAGGAATTATTCCATCTACTGTCGCTGAACTATAAAGGAGATAACCCTGTTTCCCTCTACCTCCTTTACAGTGACCACGTATTTGCCGACAACTATCTGTTCCTGCTCCCGCGGTATCCGGCCTATCTGCTCGAGGATGTAACCGGTAAAGGTCTCATACGATGCGGACTCGGGTATATTCATGCGCAGCTTTTCATTTACCGTCTTTATGTCAGCCGAACCCAGCACCAGCCATTCCCTGTCGCGGATTTTCACAACCGACGGTTTTACAATGTCTGTTTCATCAACAATATCGCCGACAATTGCTTCGAGCACGTCCTCCAAGGTGACCATTCCCGAAACCTCGCCGTACTCGTTGACAACTATTGCGGCATGCTCCTTTTTGCGCTTGAACTGGTTTAAAAGCTGGTCCAGCTTTTTGTGCTCGGGCACGAAATACGGGGCCCGCATGATTTTTTCAATGTCAACGCCCTCATCAGAGCTTATCTCCTGCCTGAAAAGATCCTTGACGTTTAATATCCCCACGACATGATCGATATCTCCTTCTATGACCGGGATACGTGTAAAGCCTGATTGGAGAATCCTGTCCGGGTCAGGATCATTTTCACGCTCCACCACGAACATGTCTGCACTCGGGGTCATAATCTGCGACACGTTGATATCGTCTAACTTTATAACGTTGTATATGAGCTCACGCTCCTCGGGGTTGATCTGGCCGCCTTCATGTACCACATCAACAAAGGTTATAAGTTCGTCTTCGGTAACAGGCGGCCCGCCGCGGGATGCGCCAGCAAGCCTGGGGATGAAGTGGAGAAGCCAGATAACCGGAAAAAAAAGAAATGAAAGCCAGTAAAGCGGCATTATCACGGACCTGGCAATGGCGGCGTTATGCTGTGCGGCAAGGGTCTTGGGAAAAATTTCGCCGAAAACAAGTATCAGCAGGGTCATTATTCCCGTGGCGATGCCCACGGCGTAGCTTGCAAGATACTGCATTGTCAGCGCTGTTGCCAGAGATGAAGCACCTATGTTTACAAGGTTGTTTCCTATCAGGATGGTTGAAAGAAGCCGGTGAGGATCTTCTTTCATCTGGAAAATCAGCTCGTCTGCGCGGCCGCCCGAATTGGCCATGTATCTGGCCTTTGTCCTGCTTATGGAAAAAAGCGCGGTTTCAGATGATGAAAAAACCCCTGAAAGAACCAAGAGTATGGCCAGTAAAACAAATTGTCCTGTCATGTTCCCTGCTCCTGTGCCGCTTTGCCGGGCACCGGGATTGAGTTGTCAGTTTTGAAATGAATATCCCTCTGGGGAAACGGAATCCTAATATTGTTTTCCCTGAACTTATTGTCAATATCAAAGCGCACATCTGTTTCAACCGTGAGGAACCAGTCCACGTGGGCCCAGAAGCGCAGCTCGAAAATCAGGGCGTTTTCGCCGAAATCCGCAAAAAGAACTTCCGGATGAGGGCGCCTGAGAACCCTGGGATGCTGGTAGGCAACATCTGTTAAAATCTGGCGCACAAGATCTATATCGGATCCATGAGCCACACCAACCCTAACTGACCGCCTGACACGGGCGTCTCTGAAACTCCAGTTTGTAAGAGTCTGGTTTATAAAATCCGAGTTTGGTATTATCATGTCTGAATTGTCAAATGTGGTCACCTGGCTGGAACGCACATTTATTTCCTTGACCGTGCCCCAGATTCCGTTGATTTCAATGGTGTCGCCAACCTTCATGGGTCGTTCGAACAAAAGTATTATACCGCTTAAAAAATTGTTGAAAATATTCTGAAGCCCGAAACCGATTCCTATGCCCAGGGCACCGAAAACAACGGTCAGGGCAGTGGCGCTGACGCCAACCACCCTGAGCGCAATCAGGATGCCTGTCATCCAAAGCACATAACCCGTAATCCTTACTATGGAATCCTTGAGGCCGGGCTCCAGGTCGACTCCCTTTAAAATCCGCTCCCTGAGAATTTCTTTAATCACTACCGCCAGGGTGTGTACCACCAGCAGCAATATAAGTGCATAGAAAAACCCCATCAGGCTGAGCTGGAAGTCTCCCATGGCGACCTTGTAGTTGATAGGGGACAGAAGGTCACTGATAAGGCCTGCCGACGCACCCCAGGCCAGAAAAAGGGCAAAAACAGCACCCGCCCCACCTGCAACCCGGAAAATCCTCACAAGCAGCCAGCGTACCGGATAGGGCTGTCTGCCTGCAAGCCCGTCTTCGATGGTATCATCGGAACGCTCCATGTAAGCCGGCACATCCGACTCACGGAGCGTGTAAAACAGTATTACGGCCCAGAATAAAACCACCGCGGTTTTTGCCAGCCCGTTATACCAATATACGGCCAGCCCGCCGAATCCTGACAGTTCCGCTGCAATGCCGGCCAGTATAAAAGAAAAACCAAGAATTACAAGAGCTTGTTTAAACCATTCGAAGTCTTTACGCCCTGCATGATCCGACTGAGGGGCGTGCCGGATAAACAGCCTGAAAAACCAGATGGCCCAGAAAAGCAGCAGGAATTCAAAAATCAGCCTCCAGGTCACCAGTGTAATGCAGTTGTAGCACACAACCCGGCTTATGAAAAAATACCCCGCCCCGTAGACCATCACGCCCAAAAACAGCCTGTCAAGTGGAAGGTAGAGGCGATGGAATACAACATCTTCAGTCCATGCAGCAAAGGCGCGCAAAAATATACGCAGCCAGCGGACCACCATTATCAGTGTAAGAATTCTTATCGCAAGGGGAATGAAAACAAAAACAGGGGCCATGCGGTACATAGGCCTGACGGGGTAAAAATAAATGTAGGCAATTACGCCGGCTATCAGCAAAGACTTCTGTAAAAGCTTTACAAACGTATACTGCCAGAATTTCTCTTCTTCAATACAAGACTGCATGTGCCTGCTGCAATACCTGCCCACCCGAAAAAGGATCGCCTCGACTACCAACAGGAAAAAGAGAAATATAGCCAGAAAAGGCAAGTATTCATCCCTGTCAAGGAAATCCGGCATTCGCAGGGCTGTATTAAAAAGCCAGTTCCGGCTTGCTTCAAGGGCGTTTGCAAGATCTTCGCCGAGCTCGCCGCGCCACAAAAGAGTCAAGGGGCTAGGGCTGTGTTCCAGTATGCTGCTTCTTTTCCTTTCCTTGATCTGCGTGTCGATCTTTTTAGAAAGCGACTCCATCTCGGGCAGCAGCCTTTTGAACCTTTCCACGCGGCTGTCGTATATATCCAGAATCTTCTCAATTGCTTCCTGCCTTTTTGCCAGGATGGAAATCAGGTTTTCCAGCTTGTCTTCAAGGGCACGGTCAACCGTCACGTGGGGGGGCTGGGATTCAAGCCCTGTTCTCCGCCTCTCGTAAAACCCTATTTGCTCTATTGTATTTTCCAGCTCTTCTTTTAGTTTTTCTGATTCCTCCTGTGCCTCATCGATGTTTTCAAGTACGTAGCCCGATGCAACTGTCTGTCTTGTCCGCGCCCCTTCAAGCCTCTGTATTCCGGTCTCGGCAGCCAAAAGCATGTTTGAGTGCGCGGAGATCATAAGCTGGATCCTGGAAATCCGGTTTGCCAGGCTCTCTTGTTCCGCCCTTGTTTTTTCGAGTCTGGCGTAGGCTTCTTCCAGTTTGTCCGTTTCGGTTTTCAGGGCATCATCAAAGGACTTACTGAGACTCTGATAAAGGTCGGGGCTTTGTTCTGCTGTTTCGCCGGGCGGGACCTGCACAGTCTCCTGGGCCCACGGGACTGATTTAAAGACGGGAATCAGGACGAATAATACGACTATGGGCAGAACCCATGAGAAATGCTTCTGATAAGGCTTTTTAAATGGCTTACAGGTGCGACTCATTGCCGCCTTTCATTAAAGAGGTCCGGTTTCCGAATATCGGTACCAGTAAAAACCATGGTAATGCCGCTGCGTCCGATATCGGCACAGTCCGGCAAATTATTTTTTCAGGGGGTTGAATTCTTATTTATCACAGAGATATCTCAAATATCAATTTACTTTATCCATATAATACTGAGATGCAACCGGCTGCCCAAAAAACCCTTTACACCTGCCGGCCGGCATAGTAAGCCATTTTCCACTACAAAACGGATTTACCCATGCGATCAATACACCTTATAAAACCCTATTTCTCACAAAGACGCGGGCTCATTTTAATCGGCATCATCTGCCTGATGGTGGTTGATCTTCTACAGCTTTTCATACCCCGCGTGGTGAAATGGGCCGTGGATGATCTTACCTCGGGCAACGTGGATGCGGCGGGCCTTGCGAGATACGCGGGCATGATAATAGCCATAGCCGCAGGCATGACAGTGCTGCGCTTTTTCTGGCGCAGGCTGCTCATAGGCACTTCCCGCGTGGTAGAACAGGGCCTGCGCAACCGCATATTTTCCCACATCCAGACGCTTTCCGCCTCATATTTTGACAAGACATCCACCGGCGACATCATGGCCCATGCCACAAACGATATCAACAACGTGCGCATGGCAGTGGGCATGGGCATGGTTGCACTTACTGACGCTGTTTTTTTGGGAAGCGCGGCAGTAGGGTTCATGGCCTATATAGATGTTAAGCTCACGGCGCTTGCGCTTCTGCCCATGCCCGTAATTGCTTTTGTCACGCGGGTATTCGGGGCGAAAATGCACACGCTGTATACCAGGGTCCAGGCCACTTTCTCGGAGATGACGGAAATCGTGCGAGAAAGCTTTGCAGGAATCCGCACCGTAAAGGCCTACAACCTGGAGCCGGCCGAGTTCAACCGCCTCAAGGGAATATCTGATGCCTATATAGCTGACAATTTAAGGCTGGTAAACATAACAGGCTCGTTTTTCCCCCTCATGGTGTTTTTCACCAACCTGAGCTTAACCATCGTGGTTTTCTTCGGAGGCAGACTGACCATAGCCGGACAGACAACGCCGGGCGATTTCGTGGCTTTTATAAGCTATCTCAACATGCTTATGTGGCCCATGATGGCCATGGGGTGGCTGACAAACCTTATCCAGAGGGGAAGCGCCTCGCTTGACCGCATTAACAATATACTGTCCGCGGAGCCCGAAATAAAAGACGCCCCTGATGCCCGGCCCCTTGCCTCAGCCACCGGCGATATCTCATTTTCTGATGTCTCTTTTACCTATCCGGCCGCCAGCGGCCCGGTCATCGAGCATCTGGACCTTGACGTGCCCGCAAAGACGTTTCTGGGAATTGTCGGTCCCCAGGGATCCGGCAAAACCACCCTGCTAAATCTTATCTTCCGGCGCTATGACGTATCCGCAGGGACAGTACGGATAGACGGACTTGATATCAGGGGGCTGAAGCTCTCCGACCTTCGCGGGCAGATCGCCCACGTACCCCAGGAACCATACCTTTTTTCCGGCACCATAAGGCAAAACATAGAATTCGGCAGGCAGGCTGAAGAATCAGAGCTCATCCGGGCGGCAGAGCAGGCCGATCTTTATGAAACCATACTGTCGTTTCCCAGGGGATTTGACACCATGGTGGGCGAACGGGGAGTGGTTCTGTCGGGCGGGCAGAAGCAGCGGGTATTGCTTGCACGCGCTCTTTTGAGGGATGCGCCGATACTTCTGCTCGACGACCCGGTGGGACAGGTGGACACTGAGACCGCAGCCAGGATAATAGACGTAATCCGGGGTCTGGCAGGCAAAAAAACCGTAATGCTGGCCTCCCATCGCATCCCGGCGGTTTCTTTTGCAGACCGCATTATAGTGATGTCCGATGGCTCGATAGCAGAGTCGGGAACGCACGGCGAACTTGTGGCAAAAAACGGGTACTACGCCAGAAGCGAATTGCTGCAGCGCTACGAAGAATAACCGGAGACGATGATGGCAGAGGGAAGCCACGACATATTCGCGGAAAAAAAGCTGGGCAAAAGAGCCGACATGGGCCTGCTCAAGCGCATCTATCCGTTTGTCGCCCCCTACAGGCTGCTCATGATAACCGCCCTGGTTCTCATGGCGGCGGTCACGGTTCTGGAACTCGCGGTACCGTACGTCACCAAGGTGGCAATTGACAATTACATAGTGCCGGAACAAGCCTCGGGCGACTCAATGACCCCCGGCATTGGCGCGGCCGCCCCTGATCAGCAGCAGGATGCCGCAGGCAACCCGGACAATACCGAAAAAGACAGAACCGGAGATATCAAGGGGCTGAACAAAGTGGCTCTGGCCCTTTTAATGATAATAGTGCTCAACATGGGGGTAAACTTCGCCCACGTGCTGCTCATGGAATACACTGCCCAGAGTATAATGCACGATCTGCGCCTGGCATTGTTTTCCCACATTCAGCGCCTGTCTGTAAGGTTTTTCAACACCAACCCCGTGGGAAGGCTGGTTACCAGGGTTACAAACGATATCCAGAACATGCACGAGATGCTTACCTCGGTGATAATCTTCGTGTTAAAGGATCTGTTCCTGCTGGCGGGAATCACCATTGTACTGTTTGCCATCGACTGGCAGCTCTCGCTTGCAGTTTATGCCATCTTTCCCCTTGTGTTTTACGCAGGCATCAAGTTCGCCGGAACCGCCAGGGAGGCATTTCGGATACTGCGCATCAAGGCTGCTGAAATAAACAGCCGGTTTTCGGAAACAATAGGCGGAATCGGCATCATCCAGCTGTTCGGCCAGGAAAGAAACAACTACGAAAATTTCAAAAAAATAAACCACGAAAACTTTCTGGCGGGCATGAAGCAGATCACGGTTTTTGCGCTTTTCATGCCCTTTATAGAGCTCATGAGTTCCGTGGGCCTTGCCATAGTTATTTTCGCAGGAGGATCCGGAATCCTTGCAGGCAGGATAAGCCTGGGCGAACTGGTGGTTTTCATCTCCTATATCCGAATGTTTTTCAGACCCATCAGGGATATAGCTGAAAAATACAACATCACGCAAAACGCCCTGTCTTCGGCTGAAAGGATTTTTCTCATCCTGGACGAAGACGAGATGCTGCCTGAGCCGGAAGAGAGAAGCGCAGCGCGGGTGCCGGAAAAATTCGAAGAAATTTCTGCCAGAAACGTCTGGTTCGGCTACACGCCGGGTGAGCCGGTTTTAAAGGACATAGAGTTTTCCCTGCCCGCGGGGCGGACCATGGCTGTCGTAGGGCCAACTGGCGCGGGCAAGACCTCGCTGATAAACCTGCTCGTGCGATTCTACGATCCTGACTCAGGTGCCATTCTGATAAACAACACAGACATCCGCAACTTTAAGACATCTGATCTGCGCTCAAAAATCGCTCTTGTATCCCAGGACCCGTTTTTGTTTTCAGGCTCGATTTTCAATAATATATTCGGGCAAAACGACACCCCTGACCCGGAAACCGTGGAGCGCGTGCTCAAGCAGTCCAGAAGCGCCTCCTTTATAAAACGCATGCCCCGCGGCATTGACACCCATCTAACCGAGCAGGGCTCCACACTTTCATCCGGCCAGAAGCAGCTTATTTCCATAGCCAGGGCGATTGCAGCGGACCCGGAGCTGATAATATTCGACGAGGCGACCTCGTATATAGACTCGGAAACCGAGGCAAGCATACAGCAGGCGCTGGCCGGACTCATGGCCGGGCGCACCTCGGTTGTAATCGCCCACCGGCTGTCCACCGCCAAAATCGCGGAAACCATACTGGTAATGAACCGGGGCAGGATCGTGGAGTCAGGATCACACGACCTGCTCATGCAAAATCACGGGTTTTACAGAAAGATGGTGGAAGTTCAGGGATAAAAGAAAATTGGAAATCCGAAATTCGAATATCGAAATCCGAAATGCAAAGGCCTGATTTCCAAACATTTAAAATAATTTTGTTTCACATGGGAAAGAATCGCCTTAACCCTCCTGATAGTTCTTGTCAAAGAAGCAATGAAATGGTATTAGTATTCCGTGAAGGCTTGTATGGGCCGTAACCCTTGAATAATATTGACTATCAACCCAAAAGCCAAAGGAGAAGAAACATGGCATACGATGTAAGCAAAATGGCCGACTGGCAGATTTCCGAGGCAGCAGAGCAGAACATGCCCATGCCCGAGGAATGGATGGACAAGCTCGGACTTTCCCGGGAAGAAATGATTCCCATGGGCAGGCTTTCCAAGCTCGATTTTCTCAAGATCATGAACCGGATGCAGGACAAGCCTGACGGGAAGTACATCGAAGTCACCGCCATCACCCCGACCCCGCTGGGTGAAGGTAAGAGCACCACTTCGGTGGGCCTCATGGAGGGTCTCGGAAAACGGGGCAAAAACGTTGGCGGCGCGCTGCGCCAGCCTTCCGGCGGACCGACCATGAACATCAAGGGAAGCGCTGCAGGCGGCGGCAATGCCATTCTGATACCCATGACAGAATTCTCCCTTGGCCTTACAGGCGACATCAACGACATCATGAACGCACACAACCTGGCCATGGTCGCCCTGACATCCAGAATGCAGCACGAGCGTAATTACGGCCCCGAAAAAATCGAGAAGCTCTCGGGTATACCGGCCTTAAACATCGACCCCAACCGCGTGGAGATGAACTGGATCATCGACTACTGCGCCCAGGCACTGCGCAAGATGGTCATCGGACTCGGCGGCAGGGCCAACGGCTATACCATGGAATCCGGCTTCAACATCGCTGTCAGCTCAGAGTGCATGGCCATCCTGGCCATTGCCAAGGACCTGCCGGATCTGCGGGAGAGATTGAACAACATCACGGTGGGCTTTGACATGTCGGGCAACCGGGTGACAACCGGCGACCTGCGGGTCGGCGGCGCAATGACCGCCTGGATGAGAAACACCATCAACCCCACGCTTATGTGCACCGCTGAGTATCAGCCCTGCTTCGTGCATGCCGGCCCGTTTGCAAACATTGCGGTTGGCCAGTCATCAATCATCGCGGACCGGATGGGTCTCAAGATGTTTGACTACCACGTCACAGAAAGCGGATTTGCGGCAGACATCGGCTTTGAAAAATTCTGGAACGTAAAGTGCCGCAACTCCGGCTTAAAGCCCCATGTTTCCGTGCTGACAGCCACAATCCGGGCCCTGAAGATGCACGGCGGCGG